>JAHCBB010000005.1 GCA_019634635.1 Verrucomicrobiia bacterium | reverse complement strand
ACTGCAATACGCCTGCAATAAACGGCAGGACTCGCGGCCGCGGGCACCAACGATCGAAACAAATCGCCCCGGACGCCTCAACCATCGGCCCCATGACCACCGCTCCCTCCCCCGTCCCGTTCCCCCTCGCGATGGCTCAAATGCTTGTCACGGGCGGCGACCTTTCCGGCAACCTCGATCGCGCCCGGCAACGCATCGCCGAGGCGGCGGCCCGGGGTGCCCGGATCGTTCTCCTTCCCGAGGCGATGGACCTCGGCTGGACGGATCCGTGGACAGCCGATCACGCCAGCCCAATTCCCGACGGAACCGCATGTCAGGCACTGAGGCGTGCCGCCAAAGCCCACCGGATATGGATCTGCGCCGGGATCACCGGGCGCGACGGGAACCGGGTGTTCAACGCCGCCGTGCTAATCTCGGACGCCGGAGCGGTGGTGCTGCACCATCGCAAATTCAACGAACTGAAGTTCGCTCACGCGCTCTACGCACCGGGTGATCAGGTCGCGGTCGCGGTCACCCCGTTTGGAAGGATCGGAATCCTGATTTGTGCGGATGCCTATGAGGGCCACCAAGGACCTGTCCCTCCGTCCGGACCGTGGGCGTCGTCTTGACATTCAGCGTTCGTGTCAGACAAATTGTCAGCCATGAAGGTATCCTCGCGCGAATTCCAACGAGACTTCGCCCGCATTCGGAAAGTCGCCGCCGCCGGGGAACCCGTTTTTGTAACGTCGGGAGGCCGGGAATTTGTGTTCCAGCGGGTCCAGCCGAAGACCTGGCAGGGCGCGCTTAAAGGCAAGATCAGGATCACCGGGGATATTCACAGCACGGGACTCGCGTGGGAGGCCTCCCCGTGACTCATCTCCTCGACACCCATACCTGGATTCAACGGGCGTGTGGCGACCGCCTGCCGCCGCTGGTGGACCGAACCTTGACCTCGCACGCCGGTTCCCTGGCCCTCGCAGACATTTCACTCTGGGAGGCCGCAAAGCTGGTCGAGTTGGGACGACTGGAGCTCGCGGTGCCGCTTACGGAGTTCTTCCGCCTGGCCGTCACCCCGGAGCTCACCGTGCTCCCCATCACGCCCGCCATTGCGGAGAGGGTAACCACCCTGCAGGCCGCAGGGTTTCACGAGGATCCCGCCGACCAACTCATCGTGGCGACCGCGCTGGTGCACGGGTTGCGGTTGGTCAGCGACGACACGCGGATACGGCAATGGGGCGGAGTGCCCCTGCTCTGGGCAATCAACCGTGGCTGAACTGGAGGAGGCGCGGCGCAGCGCGACCCAGCGAGGTGGGAACGGAGGGACAGGTCATTGCAGCAGGCACCAACAATCGAAACAAATCGCCCCGGACGCCCCAATCATCGGCCCCATGACCAGCGATCTCTCCCCATCCCCCTTCCCCTTCCCCCTCGCGATGGCTCAAATGCTGGTCACGGGCGGCGACCTTTCCGGCAACCTAGATCGCGCCCGACAAGGCATTGCCGAGGCGGCGGCCCGGGGTGCCCGGATCGTTCTCCTGCCCGAGGCGATGGACCTCGGTTGGACGGATCCTTCGGCTGCCAATCGCGCCAGCCCGATTCCCGACGGAGCCGCATGTCAGGCGCTGAGGCATGCCGCCCAGGCCCACCGGATCTGGGTCTGCGCCGGTATCACGGAGCGTGACGGGGCCCGCGTGTTCAACGCCGCCGTCCTGATTGCGGACACCGGTGCGGTGGTGCTGCACCATCGCAAAATCAACGAACTGGAGTTCGCCCACGCGCTCTACGCACGGGGCGATCGGGTCGCGGTCGCCGATACCCCATTTGGAAGGATCGGAATCCTGATTTGTGCAGACGCCTTTGTGCCCGGACATCCCATCAGCCGGACCCTGGGTCTGCTGGGCGCCCAGTTGATTCTGTCGCCATGCGCCTGGGCCGTTCCCGCCGACCACGATCCGGTTCGCGAACCCTACGGACGCCTCTGGCGTGACTGCTACGGTCCGGTGGCCCGCGAGTTCGGCCTCTGGTTCGCAGGTGTCAGCAACGTCGGGGTCCTCACCGGAGGCCCCTGGGCGGGACGCCACTGCATCGGCGGCTCGCTGCTGATGGATTCCTCCGGCAACCCGGTTGCCGAGGGGCCCTACGGTGTCGCCGCGGATACCCTGCTCCTTGCAGAAATCCGGCCCGGGCCGGTTTCCCGACGCTGCCTCGGACCTTGAGGCGCGATCCGCGGATTCCGTTGGTACGCCAAGGTCTCTCCCGGAACCTGAGTTGGATCCATCCGTGAACAGATCGACAGACCCGTTTCTCTTGCCCGCCTGGCAGTCCTCGTCTTCGAGGAGCTCAACTCGGAGGTTGGTGAACCGGCCCATACCGCGGCCGTCCTGGCGGGGGAAGATGAGGATTTCGTCCACGGCCACTCCGATCCCCAGATCCACCTCGTAGGCAAATCCCGCCCCGATATCCACGGCGCCGAGGACGACGTCCGTGCGGAGGCCGTTGACAATCGGGCTAACGCTCCAGCCGGCGGAGAGCGGCCGGTTCGAGAAGGCGCGGGACTGGTAGATCAGATTCACCTGCAGCGACGCCCTGCCGGACGGGTGGACCGGGAGTTTCGCCCGCCGTGCAACGCCGCCGCTCAACCGCGGCCGGTCAGGTCGGGCATGCGCTTGAATCGCTCCAACGAATCGCGCGCCTCCCCGCCGCCGGAATCGCCCTCCGGCCGCGGTCGCAACGGTGTGCTCAACGCAATCGGGGCGACACGGAGCGGACTCAGGCTGCGCGCGGGCTGGGGCGCGGGACGGAACGGGACGGGCACGGATGCCGCCTCGGACGAAGCTGTGGCTGAAGGTGATGACGAGCCCGGAGAGGCCGCGGGTTCGGACCGCTCGAAGAAGCCCGAGGTGGGCTGTTCGTTCCGGACTGGAGGCGGGGCCGTGGCGGCGGGCGCGGGTGCGGATCCAGGCCTGGACGCTGACTCCTCAAAATCCTCACGCCTCCAGCCAATACGAACGGTCGGACTGGGACCCACCTGGACGATCAACTTGCAGTACGCCAGGCCGGTCAGCCGAACCCCGGCAGCCACCTCCTCCGCCTTGAGAATGGCGGAGACAAGGGCATGGACGGTCGGCATCTGTCGGGTCTCTTCGAGAACGGCGCGCCGTGTGGACGTCCCGACATCGTCCAGCCTTTCAAGATGCACCATCAATCGCGGCGCAATTCCCGGCTCAAGATCCAGGCCGGCGAGCTCATAGCCGGCGCGGAGGAAGGCGGCCTGATGCTCATGAATCTCCAACAGGGCTGCGGCAAGATGGCGGTCATCATGCATCCGCAACCCGGCGACAGCCCCCTGGACTTCGGAGCGCAACTGTTGGAACTGGCCGGCAGCCGTGTTCACGGCCACGCGCAGGCGCTCAGCCTGCGCTGGTGCACTTTCGATGACCTGTTTCCACTGGTCCGCCTTGCGACGGAGGGATTCGAGGCGGGCCTGGATCTTGTTCATGGGGACTTCGGGGAAACGGTTCGTTGGCGACGGTTGAGATCGCGGGACCGGGGGACCGGGTGAACCGCGGAGCCGCTTTGGCGACGCACCCTGGACTTCCGGTGATCCCTACGCGGGCTGCCGGCGGCCGTCGCCCTGCACCGGGTTATCATGGCGCTCATCTCCGGGTCAGTCCGCCGGCGGTTGCGGCCGCTTCGGCGGCTCCTGGCCGGCATTTCCCGCACGCTGCGGCTGCGCGCCCTCCAGGACCTGATGAAATTTCTCCAGGAAGGCGCGTTCGTTGCTCAGCATTTCCTGGGTCAGCTCGATCTCAACCGTGCCCTGGCGGGCGCGGGTGGCCAGCAGTTCCTCGGCGTTGCGGACGTGATCCCGCTGGCGGACTGCGATGTCCTTCAACGTCGCCAGCGTGCTATGGACCATCTCCATCTCGTGCTCCATGCGCTTCATCGCTTCCGCCATCGTGCCGGAATGCACGGCCGTGATCGCGCGACTGAGGTCCTCGCGCAGTCCCCGCAATCCATCGGTCACCTGCTGGCTCAGCCCGCCGTCCTGTCCGGCCTCGACGGGGGCTGGAACGGCGGAGCGCCATTGCGCCGCCAACGTCTCACGCAACGCCTCCAAGGACTGGCGCACCGGCGCGAGATCCATGACCACGGAGGCCGGCGCGGTTGCCGGTGGATCGGCTCGTTGTCTCAACGCCGATTCGATCGCCCCCAGACTCCGCTCGACGGCGGCGAGGTCCAGATGGAGCGGCGCGGGCTCACGCGACAGACCGGACCGGAGGGTCTGACCAATGGAATCCAGTCCGCTCTGAAAGGCCGCCAGCTGGCCCACCACGCGGCTGACCGGATCGTCCTGCCCGTTGCCGCGCGTGATCTGGTTGCGCTGGAAGGTCTTTTTGATCTCCGCCCACCGTGCCGCTTCGTCCGGGGCGATGACGCCGAACAGCTCCTTGAATTTGAGCAGATTCGCCTCCGCACCGGTGGTGAGCGTCTGGGATTCCCCCTTGTAGTGGTCAAGGATGAGCGTGCGGATCTCCTCGTCATTCATAACCGGCACAACCTTTTCGGCGAGCCGGTTCATGTTGCGGTAGGACCCCTGAAGCCGGAACGGCGGCTCGGTGCGGAATTCGTCGGCCTGCGCGGCGGAATCAATGTAGGCGAGGTTCACCTTGAGCACGATCTCACGCAGCGCCACCAGCCGGCGCATGACCTTGAGGATCTCCTCCACATCCTGCGCCGAATAGCCGCCCTCCAGGGCGGTGGCATTCGTCCGGTCGCCCGATTCCGCCATCCGGATGAAGGTGCGAACGTCCTGCGGACTACGACTGGCCAGCGGTGCGAGCACGGCGTTGGAGGTGACGCAGTTCTCGAGGTAGCTCGCCTTGAACCACTCGCCATTGTTCCCGACGATGTCGCCGAGATTGTACGTGTCGGCGCGGTTCGCGAGCATGTCGGGGATTTTGAACTTCTGCCCGCTCTCGGTGTAGGGGTTGCCCGCCATGACGACGACCACCTTGCGCCCGCGCAGGTCATAGGTCCTGGGCCGGCCGCGCCAGACCCCCTCGATCTTTCGCTGGCCGTCGCAGAGGGAGATGAATTTCTGGAGGAACTCCGGGCTGCAGTGCTGGATGTCGTCCACGCAGATCATCGTGTTGTCCCCCATCTCCAGCGCGAGGTTCAGCCTGTGGATCTCCTCCCGGGCGGCCGCGTTGCCGGCCTCCTCGGGATCGAGCGAGACAACCTGATGCCCGAGGGCCGGGCCGTTGATCTTGACGAAGACCAGCCCGAGACGGCTTGCGATATATTCAAGGAGCGTGGTCTTGCCGTACCCGGGCGGCGAGATGAGCAGCAGCAGTCCCATAAGGTCGGTGCGCCGCGCCGCACCCGCCGCGCCGATCTGCTTGGCGAGGTTGTCGCCGACCATCGGCAGGTAGGCGCGGTCAATGAGCTCGTTGCGGACGAACGACGACAGCACGCGCGGACGGAATTCGTCGAGGCGAAGGCGCGCGCGTTCCTGATCCATCAGACGCTGCTTCAGCCGGTGAAACGTCTCGAAGCACGGTTGGACCTCCCGCTCGAAGCGACGCAGCCGCGTCGTGAAATCGAGGTAATCAAAGACGTACCTGGCGCCCGAGATCAACGGATGCGCCCCCCGCAGGTCCCCGAGTTCCTGCCGCAGCCCGGCGTTCACCGGCGTGCGTGGCATCCGGTCGCCGCAGAAAACGATGGCCGTGACCTCCTCCAGGTGCGGTTCGGACCCGGGATGCAGGAGCAGGCCGCCGCGCACCCAGTCGCGGACCAGCTCCAGCTCGCTCGCCGGATGCGGAACCAGCGGCTCGCGTGCGGCGCGGAATGCTTCGTCGGCACCCTTCGCCACGAGATGCTGCTGAAACGCCGCAGCCAGGCGGTCCGCCTCGCGGCTGACGACGAACGCCTCGCCTTGAACCAGCTCGTGGAAGAGATACTCCCCTGCCTCTTCGGCATGAGCCTCCGGATACAGCGACGTCGCCCGCAGGAATCCGGCGATGAGTTCACCCAGCCCCCGGATGTACCCGCGCTGCGCCGGGTCGCCGGGGAACAGGCGGTTGCGACCGGCGAAGCCCTTCAGCTTGTGGGTCCAGAGGGCGTGGAGGTCCGCGGGACAGAAGCCCGTCCAGAACACGACGGCGGCGGCGCGGGCCGTGGGATGAAAGCGCGCCAGTTGCAACGCGATATGCGTCGAGGCCAGCGCCAGGGCGATTTGTGCGGCGTCGAGGTCGTGGACACCCCGCGTGTAGGCCTCCGAATACCGCGGCCCCATGAACGCCTGCACATACCCGAGGCGCTCCTCCGCCGACATGCCAAGAAACGCCTCCACGCGGGCCGTCCCCGATGTGGGCTCGCTCCCGCCGGAACCGATTGATGGCCCGGCCTCCAGCGACTTGAGCAGCTGCCAGGCAAGGTACTCGGCACGATACACCGTGGGATTCTCCGAGAGGCTCTCCTGATCCCATACGGCGCGCGTGGCCAGGAACGCTTCATCGGTGATCGGCTCGAAGTACTTCGTGCCCGTCAGGTGCAGATGCTGCACGCCATCCCGCTGGACCACCGTGAGGTCCAGCGGCTGGGTGTTGACGTTGAACCGGTGCCGGCCGAGCTGGATGACGTCCGTCCCGCCCGCAAACAAATCCTGCCGGTCCTTGAGCTGCCGCACGGCCTCCTGCTGCACGGCCTTGATGCGGCCCTGAAGATCGTCGGCCTTGACCGCGTCGCCGAGCTCCAGCAACTGCCCGATCGTCTCGCGGATCTTCGCCGTCATGAGATCCGACGCCATGTAGGCGTGGATCTCCTCGACGGTCTTGAAGGAGGCCAGGCGGTTCTGGACGACCTTGAGGATGCGCTCGACGGCGGTCATCAGCGCGCTGGCGCGCTGATTGCGCTGGCCGACCAGCGCCAGCTTGCGCTGCTCGAACGCCTCGTAGAGTTCGGTGCGTCGTTCGGCGAGCTGAACGGTGTAGTCCTCGAAGCCCGCAAACGCCCCCTCCAGTTCCTCGATCTGCACCGCAAGCCGGTTGAGGTACTCGTCACATTTGCCGGGGGAATCGCAGAGGTCGAGGTAACTGGCGGCGGACTGGCCGAGGAGCTTGAGCTGCGCGTGGAACTGGGCCGCACCTTCCGCGGCCATCAGCGACGAAAGCCGGTTCTTCAACGCCGCCCGGACCTGGTTGAGCGTGGCATACACCGCCGTGATGCCATCAATGATGCGCGTGGTCTCGGTGGCATCCTCGATCTTGAGGCTGTTGACGATCTCGATGAGCATCTCCAGCGCGCCGCCGGCTTCGCCCACGGCCTGCTCGATCCGCCTCCCCTCGGCGGCCCTCGTCACCTGCTCCACCGCAGCGAGATGGGCCGCCGCCGTCTTGCGGTAGGGCTCCAGCGCCTCGGGCTTCAGGAGAAACGTCACGCACTCCGCGGCAAACGCCTCCGTCTGCGCGGCCACCGATTCCTCCAGCGCGGTGACCTGCGGCACGTCCGCGTAGCGCACCTCCCGGAGGGTGATCAGCTCGCCACGCAGCTGTCGCAGCGCGGCCAGGTGGTGCACGAAGTCCTCCAGCGTGTCGCGGCCGGCACGGCGGACGAGGTCGGCGCGCTCCTCGCAGTGCCTGCGGGCCTCCACCAGCTGTCGCACGGCATCCTGCTGGAGCCGGCGCACCCTGTCGAACTCGTCCACCGCCTGGTCCGCCACCGCACGCACCTGGCGCAGCGCGTCGTCCACGCGGAAGCCGTCCGGCTCCGCAAGCCACGGATGGGCGTCAAGCAGGGCGTCGCAACGGCGCACCAGATCCACATAGAGCTCGGCGTAGGGATCGTCCCGGAGCGCGAGCGTGAGCACCTCGTTGGCCTCGGCAAGGCAGCGGACGACCTCCTTGTTGCCCACGCGGTGAAGGAAGGCGTCGCGCCGGCCGGGCGGCTCGAAACCGGCGCGGTGGAACGGGGTCTGCCGGAGCTGGATCGTGTGGTGCTTTTGCGGGGCCGGGTCGGCCCGGGACAGGACGAGATGGCCGTTGGGAAAGAGCGAGAAGCCGTGGCAGGTGATCCGTTCGTCCACCCGCTGCGCGATCAACCGGTAATGCAGCAACGCGTACAAACCGGAATCCGGCGCGAAAAACACATACAGCGAATCCTCGCCGTTCGGTGCGTGAATCACGCGCTCCAACACCATCAGGCGCTCCCGGTTCTCGAACCGCTTCAGCCCGCCCGTCGCGAGATAGTAACCGTCCGGAAAAATCAGCCCGTGATCCTCCGGCAGCAGCGCGCAGGACTGCCCGAGCGAATCCACGCGAACGGCGCTCTGGAGCTTCTCGTTGAAGATGAAGAAGCGCGCCGCAGCCTCCTTGTAGGGCCGGATCTTCAGCAGAATCAGGTGCCCGAGGAGCGCATAGGCGATCTCGGCGTCGTCCACCTTCTGATGGCGGTCGTCCACCGGCTCGGAATAGACGCCCTCGCCCGTGGCGGTGTTGTCCTCGACCTTGATCGTCAGGTCGCCACCGATGCATTCCACGAACACGCGGTCCTGAATGGAGATGTGGGGATGATCGCCATACCGGTAGGACTCCCGGTCCGGCACCTGCCAGCGAAACTCGTGTGCGGGTGGGAACCCGTTCCTGCGGTATTCCGCCTCCGCGCGCCCGTCCACATACCGCAGTCCGTCGCCGTCGAAGGCCCATTTGAACACCGCGAGGTCCCCCGGACCCGCGCCGGTCCGGAACACCATGAACAGGTGGCCGTCGCCCAGGGCAAACTTCGAGAACACCGTGCGCTCATAAACGTGATAGAGGCGCTTGAAGTCGGTCAGGAACCGCGGGTCCATCAGGGGATCCAGCCCGCCCTCCTTGAAGGTGCCGACCTCGTCGTCCCGGGCGAAGACGGCAAACACGTCGCCCAGCTCCACCGCCCTTTTGAGTCCAAACTGGACGTTGAACCCGAAGAGGAACCGGCCGTGGTCGAGCTGCGTCAGATCCTGGGGGATGCAGTTGTGGGCCGTGGTAATGCGGTCGGCCTGGAGAAGTTTCGACTCGATGCTCCCGAACACCTCGCGCCGCCGCGCGTCGAGCTGCCCCATCCGTTCGCGGAGCTGTTCCGCATGCGTCCGTAACCGCTGGCGGATGACCTCGTAGGTGGCGCTGCCCAACGCGGACGCGGCCGATGCGGCCGTGTCCGGCGAGGCGCCGGAGGCGGAGGCGGAGGCCGATGGGCCGGTTTCAGCCATGTTGGCGGTTGGGGCGGGACATGGCCGTCCAATCATCAACGCGCTTCACGCCTGCAGCACCTGCTGGGCGCTTGCCTCCCCCATCCCCTTCTCCTTCACCTGCGCCAGCGCGGCGCGGATCGCGGACTTCAGGTCGGCATCGTCGGTGGCGGCGAGGAACCGGGCCAGCAGCGCCGCCAGGGTCAGGTTCTTCAGGTCCTCGGAGGGAATGCCAAAGTCCTGCACCCATTGTGCGAGCCGGGCTTTGAAATCTCCGGGGTCTCCATTGAAGAAGGTGTCCTTGAGATCCGTGAGGGTGGCGCTGTTGTGCACCGCGCGGTCCACCGCCTTCCCGGTACCAATGCTGCGGACGATCTTCTCGAAGAAATCATTCTCGCCCCCGACGATGTCTATCCGGGCATGGCGGAGCGCCTCGGAAACGACCTGGGCGCCGGCCGTGGCGATGTCCTTCTGGACGTTGATGGCGGCCAGTTCGACGTCGCGGTCCTTGGACAGGCGGAGGCGAAACTCCTCGTGCTGCTGTCCGGACTCGTGGAGGAGCTTCATGGACTTCGCCTTCTCCTCGATGGCCCTCGCCTCGGCCAGTCCCCGGGCCTCGATGCCGGCGGCGGCGGCGAGTTCCTTGTCCTTGGTGCCCTCGGCCTCGGCCTGGGCCTGGCTTTCGGTGACCTCGGCCTGCACGTCGCCCTTGGCCTTGGTCACCGCGGCCTCGGCGAAGCCGACGTCCTTGAGGGCGCCGGCCTCGATCTTCCGGGCTTCGGCCATGGCGATGGCGACCCTGGCCTCGGCAAGCCCGCGGGCGGCCTCCCGGGCGGCAGTGCCCTCGGCCTCCTGCTCGGCGGCGTGGCGGCGTTTGTCGGCGACCTTGGCCTCGGCATCGGCGAGCGTCTGGAGCCGCTCCGCCTCGCGCAGGGCGGCCTCGCGGCCGGCTTCGGCGGCGGTGACGATCCGGATCTTCTCCGCCTCGGCCAGGTTGCGTCCGGACTCCTTCTGGGCCTCGGAGGCCACCACCTTTTCGGTCTGGTCCTTTTTCGCGTTCATCTCGGCCTCGATGAGCGTGACCTCGCGGACCCGCTCGGCCGTCATGCGGGCCTCGATGTTGCGCTTCTCCTCCTCCTGACGAGTCACGGCCTTCTGCTCGGCAACCACGGTGGCGCGCTTCCGTTCCACCTCGACGGCGGCGTCGGCGACCTTCACCTCCTTGTCCATCTCGGCGAGCGACACGGTCCGCTCACGACGGACGCGGGCCTCCTCACCCTCCTGCACGGCCTCCTGCTCAAGGCGCTCCCGCTCCTTGCGGACCGTGTACTCGCGCTCCTGGACGGCGCGGTTGAGATCCTCCTGGCGCAGACGGATCGCCTCCTCGGTCTCGAGCCGCCGGGACTCGACCTCCATGCGACGGGACTCGATCACCTTCCGGGATTCCGCCTCCTCGTTTGCCTGCACCTCGGTGATGGCGCGGTTTTGCCGGGCGGTATCCTCCTCGTTGCGCCGCCGCTGCTCGCGCTTGGCAATGTCGGCGTCGGCATTCTCCTTTTCCACCTGCACCTGGGTGCGCTGCGAGAATTCGTTGGCCAGAACGCGCTCGCGCTGGGTGATCTCGGTGATCTTCTTGATGCCCTCGGCATCGAGGACGTTGCTGGGATCGTGCTGCTCCAGCGGCGTCTGCTCCAGGTAGTCAATGGCCACGTCCTGAAGCAGGAAACCGTCGAGATCCTTGCCGATGGTGTTCTGGATCTGGTCGCGGAACTTGATGCGTTCGGTGAACAGCTCATGGAACTCCATCTGTTTGCCGGCGGTCTTGAGGGCTTCGGAAAACTTCGCCTCAAACAGCTCGCGAAGCTGGTTCACATCGGACACCCGCTCGGGAGTGAGCATCTGGGCGACCTTGCGGACGCTCTCCTCCGTGGCCTCCACGCGGATGTAGAAGGCCACGGTGATGTCGGCGCGGATGTTGTCCTTGCAGACGAGGCCATCCTTCCCCTTCCGGGCGATCTCCAGCTTCTTCACGGAGATGTCCATGATGTGGTAGGTCTGGACGAGCGGCACCCGGACCATCCAGTCGAAGGCGACCTTCAATCCGCCCGCGCCCGTCTTGATGCCGGCGCGGCCGGGCTGGATCTTGCGGATGCAGAGCAGGAAGAAGGCGAGCAGACCGGCAAGGACGATGAGGGCGAATCCGGTGAGGACCACTTCGATGAGGGCGGACATGGGGGATGCAGGTTCGGGACTGGAGAATGGTTCCGGCGCGTGTCCGGCTCCTCGATCAGGGGGTTGCCCCCGGGGAGGAGCGGGTGGCAGACCACCGGCGGTTCAGGATGCGGGATCGAGCGATCAAGCGGAGCTACGAGCGCTGATAAGGTTCCCGGAGCGATTTGTAAACTCGCGAGAACACCCGTCGTCCGCCGGGGTCCGGGTTCCCGATGCGGCACCGCAGCAGGTTCGGGGGCCGTCCGGTCGGCGCACGACAGCCGGGCGGGTGGAGGGACCCTTGAGACGAGACTCCGAAGGCGGCTGCCCTTCGAGCGTCCCGGGCAATCGCGGGCCGGGCCTGCCGGCCGCGCGGAAATCATCCGCAGGCCCCATCGGATCGTGATGTTCGAAGGCGGGATGATCGTCCCGCCGGGATCGGCATTGAACCCAAAGGTCATGTGGCCGCCGGCCTTGAGGGAACCGTTCCAGGAGGCATTGCCGAACGTGCAAGTCGTGCCGGAACGGCCCTGACGAATGACGTTCCACTGACCGGTGACGATGCCGTGGAGCATGAAGTGACAAGGCGCGCCGGCTTGCGCGAACGATGGAGAGGCATTGAAGCCAAGGACGAGCCGCTGCCCCGGTTGAACCGCCACGTTCCACGCCTCGTTGGTCACGGTGTACCGATTGCCGTTTCGGGCGGCGCGGTGCGCGCTCCAGACGCTTTGAAGAGTTCCGTTGAGATTAAAGGACGCGGTCCAGCCGCTCCACAGGCAGGGCGTGATGTTGGTGATGGTCCCCTCGCCGCTGAATCCATTGCTCCATTCTCCCAGCACCCGGAAGCGGGCCGCGGGATGTGCATGAGCTCCAGGATCCGAGACCCCGGGCGGCCAATCATTCCGCGGGGCGGCGTGGAGCCAGCCGCTCAGAGTCTCATCGTGGTGTCCTGAGCGCTTCCCGAACCGTAGCCGGCCACCTACCAGGAAGCGTCGAGCTGAAGTTGCACGACGAGCGCCCGGTCCGTGTCGGGATTCTGGGCGGGATTCCATACGATCTGCAGATCCGGCTGCACGCGCAGCATGGGCGTGAGCTGGAGGACGTACCCCAGTTCGAGCACGGTCTCGTCGGAGGGCGTGAGACCGTCCCCTTGCGGTGAGGGCCGGCTCCACACGACGCCCACACCGAAGCCGTCATTGGGTTGGGAACGGATCAATCCAAGGTGCCTCAGGGGCGCCTGGACGACGAATCCGGTACCGATCTGTGCCGATGCCTGGGTGACCGCTGAACCGCCGACGCCGAAGCGTCCGAACCATCCGACCGGCACCTGCTCTCCGAGCCTCTGCTGAAGGTTGAAGGCGAGTCCGCCCTGCGTCGGTCCTCCGGCACTGGCAATGAACGGCTGGATGCGATACGCGCCCGGTCCCAAGCCGGCCACATTCTGCGTCGTGAAGCCGAGTTCGCCGACCGCCGACCAGGTTTCCCGGCTGAAGTCCACCCAGGGCGCGGCGCCGGCGGGGGTGTTGCCGACGCTGCCGCCGACCTGAACGAACCAGGAGTCCTGCGGCTGATATTGGAGGCTGGCGCCGAGGTTGTAGTCGGGCAGCGGCAGCACCATGCTGTTGATCAGGGCGGAGTTGAGGAACTGTCCGCGTGCCGAGTTGGCATAGGTGTTGGCGTCCAGATAGTTTCCCTGGCTGACCACTCCGGCCAGCGCCACGAAGCGTCCGTGGTCGAGGGACTGCTGCCAGGCGAGTTCCGGGATACGGAAACCCTGGCGCGAGGACCACGCCCCGGAGGGGTTGGTGAAGGTGCCAAGATTGGACTGCGGCGTTTCCGTCCGGCTGGCGCTTCCGAGCCCTTCCTGGGCCTCGATCTGCGTGCTGATCCACCCCGCTGCGGCGCCGCCGTGGCTGCTGAACACCGTCCATTTCGCGAAGAAGTCGAGCCCGTAGGCGCCGAGCCAGCGGTCGCCTTGAAGTGGGCTTCCCATGCCGACGACCGACAACGTCTGAGCCAGGGAGTAGTTGAGTCCGAAAGTGGATGCCGCGTATTTCGCCCCCTGAATGGCGCCCTCCCAGGGGGTGACCTCGAAGAGGCTGCCGGGGCGCAGGGAGGTGTTGCCGAGCCGGTCGTTGCCCGCGAGGTAGGGCATCAGGGGAGGCGGGGCGGCGGGAAACCATTCCCACCCGACTCTCGGCACCTCGTCAATCCGCCGTCGGATCGTGGCATCCGCGTGGCCCAACCCGCGCGGCGGGTTGGGGATCTGGGACTGGATGCCCATCGAGTGGGGCGGCAGGAGGGGCGGCGGGATGGCGTTGGTCGGAGTCGCCACCAGCCGTCCCAATGAGTCGTACTGGAGCAATTCGCCCGGGTGTTCCGACGGTCCGGATGGTCTCAGGGGGGCGGGGTCCCCCGCCTCGGCGCCCCAACCGGCCATGGCGGTCAATGTTGCCAGGGTCAGGATCCGGCAGGACAGGGACGTCCCCGCAAGAGCCCGTGATGGGAGATCGCCCGCGGCCCGGGATTGATGATTCCGGTCTCCCCACGGTGGACGTCGTCCGTTCACCGTCGTCCGCGAAATCCGCCCCCACCCCAACCGCCCCCGCCTCCGCCTCCGCCCCCCCAGCCATCAGAGCCGTGAGATCCGCCCCAGCCACCTCCGCCGGACCGGTTCCAAGAGTCCCAGCGATCTCCGCCGGTGGCCTGACCCCAGCTCTCCCGGTCCAGTCCTGAAGATGCGTCTCGCGATTGGTTCCAATTGGAGCTGTTCCAGCCGCTGTCCGACCAGGACGAAGTTGATGGGCGATACGTGTCACTCCAACCGCTGCTGCCGTACCGGTTCCATCCGCCCTGGGAGGACGCGGTCGGCGCGCTGTACCGGTTCACGTTGCCATTCTTGTCCGTGTAGAGATTGCCGTTATTCCAACCCACGGCGTTTCCTGTTTGGGTGTTGCCCACGATCCCGCGGTCGTAGCCCGAGGCGCTGCCCGTGTACGCGTTGCCGGAGACCCCCCTGCTGGCGGCGCCGTAGGTGCCGGTGGTCGGGTTGTATCCGGCGGCCTGGCGTCCAGCGGCGTAGTTGCCGGTGGCGGCATTGCCGGTCACGCCGCCGCGCGCCGCCGCGCTGGCTCCGGTGTACGGGTTGTACCACGACCCGCTGCGTCCCGCGGCGCCCTGGCCGGTGTAGGGATTGTAGGCGGCGCCCCGGTTCAAGTCGCCGGAGGTTCCGGTGTAGGGGTTGAAGGTGGAGGCATGCTGTGCGCCCCAGGAAGTGCCGGTGTAGGGATTGTATCCGTACGCCCCCGAGGTGGTGACCGCAGTTCCCCTGTGCGTGTAGAAGCTGGTCCCGTTGCAATTCACGTGACTGTAGCTGTATCCGTACGGGTAGGCGTAGCTGTAACAGCCCCAATGGGGCTCGTACCAACAGCCGTAGCTGGCGCCCGCCGCATATCCAAAGGCGAATCCCGCCGCGGCGCCCACGGCAAGCCCCGCTCCGTATCCGTAGGTGGGTGGATAACTGACATAGGTGGTCCCGACCACGACCGGCGGATAGACATATCCCGTCCCGTAAACCACGACGCCGCCCGGGGCGACCACGGTTCCCGCGTACCCCGGAGTGTAGCCGACGTACACCACGCCGGGAGTTGCGCCGTAGACGTACACATACGTGACATAGTGAATCGGGCAGGTTGCCGGAATGCCATAGATCGCACCGGGAACGGCGGTGGCCACCGCCCACGGACCGTTGGGACCTGGCGCCTGGAACCAGATGCCGCTCTGGCAGGCGTAGTAGGATACGGGAGTGACCTGGATGACCGGAGTCACGGTGTTGGTGGCGTAGGAGAGCGTGGTGCCCTGGATGGGGGCGAACGCGGGGGCGCCCACGTACGTCACCGCGAGCGTGGCCTGGTCGCGGCGCACGGTGGCCGTCTGGGGAATGGTGTTCGCGATCAGCGCCTCCTGCGCCATCGGAGTTCCCGGAACCGAAGCCAGCACGTTGGCCTTGGCGCCATCCGGCGGGATCTGCCGGAACTGGTTCGGGAGCGACCCGGGCGGCACGAACGCCCAGGGGCCGTAGAGGCCCGGTGACTTGAACCAGCGCCCGGAGATCAGCACGTAGTAGTTCGCGTCATCCAAGTCGTAGAAAATGGCCTGGTCGGAGTTGGCGACATAGAGGAGGTCCGTGCCCGGGAGTGACTGCAGGTTGGCCATGCCGCTGCTCTGGAGGAGTTCCGCCGGGGTGGTGGAGACGTAGACCGTCAGCGGGGACGGCAGGGGGGTCTTGGGCGTGGCGGGATCCACCTGGCCCGTGGCCAGCGCGGTTTGAAGGGCCGCGGACATGTCGGGTGTCGGGAACGGGGTCACCAACCACGGGCCGTCGAGGGAGGGCGCGGTGTACCAGTTGTCCGCGGCGTACAGGTAGTAGCCCTGCGTGAACGTGTTGGTGCTCTGGAGGAGGATGGACCGCGTGTTGAGCACCCGTTCGAAGCCGGAGGTCAGCGGACCCACCTGCGGCGGGCCGTCCACCAGGACCAGCAGGGACGGTTGCGTGGTGTAGATGATCCGCGGTGGCGTGTTATCCACGGCGACGATTCGGGCCTTCGCCATCTCGCCGGACACCACGAACACCGATTCGAGGTGGTCCAGCGGAATGGTCTTTGCGGCCGGGGGCAGTTCGGCCTGCAGGAGGACCTGATACGTCGCCTGGTGGTTTCGTTGGGTGGGGAAGTTGACTTTCGTCACCCGGAAGTCCTCCAGCGTCACCAGGCGGTTGACCTTGTCGATTTCGGTCCGCGCCTGGAAAAAAGCCACCCCATAGGTTTCGTTGGTGGTACCGGTGGGCCAGACCGCCACTGCGAAGCGCCCCTCAATCTGGTTGCCCGGCCACCGGGTGATCTGCGGCTGGTACGCCGCAAACTCGTAGCCCTGCGAGGCAAACGTGCGCGGCCAGCCGAGCGACAACGGGTCCAGCGGCTGACCGGTCTGGCCGTCCTGTCCGCGGGCGGACAGCGGGCCGAGGAGCAACACAAGGACGATCGCGAGAGGATGGAGAGGCTTCATGAAATGCGTCCGTGGAAGTGACCGGAGTTTGACGGCCGGCGCGGATCCGACCGCCCTCAGAGGTCCTGGTTGATGTAGTCGTAATTCTGCACCGTGAGGATCATGCCTTCATCGGGCACGTTGATCTGGGCGTAGGCCATGTAGTTCAGACCGTTGGCGAGCATCTTCCACGTGGCGGTGACGCTCACCGAATGGCCCTGATAGCTGGTCATGATTGTCATGCGGCGGGTCGCCTTGGTCGGGGCACTGATCCACAGGGACACGCTGTCATCGGGGACCACGACACTGCCGCCGGTGAGTTGCAGGACCCCGTTGGCGTCCGGCGGTGGAATGGCGGCGCTGCTGATGAAGTTGAGCATCTGTCCCGCAGAGGGCAGGGTGTATTGGTGGAGGAACGTCCGCAGGCCGGTGATGAACTGTTCCGTCTGTTGACGTTCGTTCTCCGCGATGCGCCGCCTGAAGAAGCCGCGGGGCAGGGGGTTCTGGATGTCGTTGAGGATTGTGTACTGGGGCTGGTTGTTGGGGCCCCAGGTGACGGTGTCGATCCGCGTGTCCTTGACCGTCCCGTATTCCGTCAGTTCGGTGCGGCAATTCCACGAGTACTGCTGCATCAGCGTGGCATTCTGCTGGCGGGCCTGGGTGATGGCCAGCGAGAGACCGGCATTGGGGACCTGGGCCGCGGCTTGCAGCCCGGCGAGTGTCACGAGGATCGGGAGGAGCAGGAGCTTGTTCATGGGTTCAAAGTTTCCAGTTCTGACTGAGGGTTGCGAAGGTGAAGCTGGCATCTTCGTACGCCCCAGCCACCCGGCCCCGCAGGCTGGCCTCCGACCCCTGGTCCACGGTCATGTCGCCCGCCCACAGGAGGGTGCAGGCGGCGCCGAGGCACAATGCCGGGGTGGCTTCGATATCCAGTTTGACGGGTGACAGGTAGTTCACGCCCACGCGGATGTTTTCCCCCGCCCGGATCAGCACCCCGGCGTTGGCGCCGAAACCCCAGGTGCGGTCGTTGACGGCCAGTTGGCCATCGGCGAGCCGCGGGCTGAGGTTGTTCACGGCGACTTCGGTCTCCAGATAGCCGTACATCGCATTGAGCCCGGCTCCGGCCGACAGCCAGTCGTTGATCGGGTAGCTGGCGGTGGGGACCAGGCTCACGCCAATCAGGGTGCTCTCCTGCACGTAGCAGCGTCCGACCCAGTCCGGGTCGTACTTCTCGGCGAGGCCGAAATACGAGAGGGTGGCCAGGCCCACGCGCCATTTCTCCCCGAGCGACTGGACGTAGAAGAAGCTCATTGCCGGCAGCGCCCCCACGGCGTTCCCGCCGCCGCCGGTGCCGAGGCGCGCCGAGGTGTCGGCATTCGGCGAGAACTCGATGTCGCCATAGGTCAGCTGGAGGCCCGTCTGCAGGTTCGGGCCCTCGAGCTGGTTCATGCCGGCCGGGTTCTTGAAGAGCGTCGAGGCGTCCTGCGGCCGCGCCGCCCAACCGGCGGACGCCAGGTCCATTTCGGGCGTGGCGATCTCATACAACGTGAGTCCGCTGGCAAGAGCTCCTGCGGGTGCCAGCAGTGTACCGGCCGCCGTCAGGGCGATGCGGCGTCGGAATCGGCAAGGTGACTTCATTTTGGCGGTCCCGGTGCCTTTCCAAGGACCCCCGAGATACCGGTTTCGGGCGGCCTCGGGAATCTGGACCTTGTCTTAGGAATCGGAGTTTCCCCGAATCCGATCCCTCGCGCAAGCAGGATGGCGGCAGGATCGGCAGTCCGTGCGCATCTCAGTATTTTGCAGGGGAGGAAATGGATATAACGGAGGATCGTTAGTGGGGTTGGCGGGGTTTGGCCGGAGGGAGGGGGAGGATCTGTGGAGTGCCGGGCTTCCCGAAGATTTTTTTATCGTGTGCGGGACTCACTCCCCTGCTCCCGGTAAAGCCAAGGCCGGTGAGGGTCGAGGAAGTCATTCAGGGGCGGCGGCTGACGCCCGGGGAACTGGGCCAGATCGGCGCGCTGCTGGCCGCCCATCCCAACTGGCATCGAACCCGGGTTTCGCGAGAGCGGTGCCCGTGTTGGGATTGGCGCACCGGGACGGGCCGCCCGAAGGACATGGCCTGCCGCAGCCTGCTCCCCAAGTTGGAGGCGCGCGGCTGGATTCGTCTGCCTCCACGCCGCAGTGCCAGCGTCATCGCTCACGACTGATCAACAACACCCGCGTCCTCATCCCCCGTGGGTGCGCGTGCCCCACCTGGCCAGCCAGGTTCTGGCCCGGGTTCTGGGCCGTCTGAACCGGGATTGGCACCAACGCCACGGACACGGCAGCGAGTTGGTGGAGACCTTCGTCGAGCCCGGGCGCTTTGGCGGCACCTGCTACCAGGCCGCCGGCTGGCTGCCGGTCGGCCGCACCACCGGCCGGGGGCGCAACGGTCCTCCCGCCCGAGCCTCGACCCGCGCCAAGGACGTCTTCGTGCGTCCGCTGGGCCGGCAGTGGCGCCAGCGTCTTTGCTCATGAGCCGAACGTTCCTCAATCGGTGCCTCGACTCCCTGCGCGAGGAACTGGCCCAACTGCCGGACCGGCGTCGGGGCGCCAACACCTCCTACGCCATGGAGGACTTCGGCCTGAGCGCCTTCGCCGTCTTCTTCACCCAGTCGCCTTCCTTTCTGGCCCACCAGAAGGCGATGCGCGCTCGCCCCCCTCAGGCCACTCCCTCAAAATGAGAACTTCTGAAGCCCGAACGGTGGCCGGATCCCCCCGGGTGCGGCGTCCTGGCGCCCATCGCACGCCCTCCGGCCGGTGCCTCCGGAGCTTCCGACGCCTGAAATCGAATCCTTCGGCGACCGGGAATTCGCACGACGGTGGGCGCGGGTTCTGGCGATCGGTAATCCGGGATCCGTGGGCACGAAACTCCGATGGACCGGGGAAATGACTTGGTGGCCCTGCGGGGAACTGACAGTGTCAGCAGACACCTTCCCGCCGATTCAACCTCGATTGGCGAGGCCAGGTTGCCACCCGTGAAAGTCTTCGTTCACATGCTGCCTCATTTCTCATCCTCCACCGGCTCCTGCCACCGGTCCTCCGGGGACACCAGGGACTTTCGTCGTCCGGGCCCGTGGCTCCGGGTCCTCACCCTGGGATTGATGCTGGCGGGCATTTCGACGCTGTCGGCCGCGGTCCTCTGGCAGGAGGGTTTTGAAGGCGGCGCCGCGGAGTGGACGACGGACGGCACGGCTGGCGTCTGGGAACTGGGCGCCCCAACCACCGGTCCGGGCGCGGCGCGCAGCGGTGCGAACGTCGCCGCCACCCGCCTCGCGGGGAACTACCCGAACGGGGCCGATACGCGCCTGGTCAGCCCAACGTTCACCGTGCCCGCGGCGGCCGATCAACCGCGGCTGCGGTACTGGTACTGGTACGACACGGCGTTCAACTCCCATTTCGGCCGGCTCCAGCTGCGGGTGGCCGGCGGGGCCTGGCAGGATCTGGACGAACGGATCAGCGACCGCAGCGGGACCGGTGCGTGGAGCCAGCGCATCGTGGATTTGCGGGCGTTCGCGGGGCTGAACGTCCAGATCGGATTCCGGTTTGTTTCAACCACCAGCACGGTCGCGGCGGGCTGGTACGTGGACGACGTGTCGCTGGAGACCGGCCCCATGGCGTTCGACTCGCCCGAGGATTTTGAAAACGGCCTCGGCGACTGGTCGGTCGAGAATGGCGTCTGGCAACTGGGGGAACCCACGGCATCGGCAGGGCCCGCTGCGCATTCCGGATCGCGGGTGGTCGGCACCGTCCTCTCCGGGAATTATCCCAACAGCGCCGACGCCCGCCTGACGAGCCCGGAATTCATCGTGCCGCCCGCCGGGGACCATCCGCGCTTCAAGTACTGGTACTGGTATCAGACCGCGTTCACGAGCCACTACGGGCAGTTGCAGATCCGCACCAGCGGCGGCGCCTGGCAGGACGTGGTCGGCGAGCGGGTCTTCACCACCGGGGGCCGCTGGGCGCAGCGCATCGTGGATTTGCGCCCGTTTGCCGGCCAGCCCGTGCAGCTGGGATTCCGGCTGGTCACCACCACCAGCACGGTGAGCCTGGGATGGTACGTGGACGATATGTCCCTGGAGACGGGACCATGGGCGTTGGACGAGGTCCCCGGCTTCGAGGGCGGATTTGGCGAGTGGTCGGCGGAGGGCGGCGTGTGGCAGGTGGGCGAGCCCACGGCCACGGGTGGCCCCGCCCCACGCTCCGGGACGCAGGTTGCCGGAACCATTCTGGCGGGAAATTATCCCAACAGTGTGGATGCGCGCCTCGTGAGCCCGGAGTTCACCGTGCCGCCGGCCGGCGAGCATCCACGATTCCGCTTCTGGCAGTGGCACGACACCGCCTTCAACACGCACTTCGGCCAGGTGCAGATCCGGACCCGCGGCGGCGCGTGGCAGGACGTGCCGGCCGAACGGGTCCAGTCTCAAAGTCTGGGCTGGAGCCAGCGGATCATTGACCTTCGCCCCTTCACCGGACAGCCCGTGCAGATCGGTTTCCGGTTCGTCTCGACCACCAGCACGGTGCGTCCGGGCTGGTACGTGGACGACGCGGCACTGGAGACCGGACCGATGGTGCTGTCCAATCCCGACGGGTTTGAGAACGGCTTTGGCGACTGGTCCTCCCAGGGCGGCCTCTGGCAGATTGGGGTACCCACCGCCCCCGGCGGTCCACAGCCCTTTGCGGGGGCCAGCGTCGCCGGGACGGTGCTGGCCGGCGATTATTTCAACAATGCGGAGGCGCGGCTGGTGACCCCGGAGTTCGTGGTCCCGGTGATCACGGCGAATCCACAGTTGAGCTTCCGCCACTGGATAAACACCCCGTTCGCCACGCACAACGGGCGGGTGCAGATCAGCACGGACGGCAGCAACTGGACGGATCTCTCCCCGGTGTACAGCGGCACCGACACCAACTGGAACCGGGTCCTCCTGCCGCTGGGTGCGCATGCCGGGCAACGGGTCCGGCTGGCCTTCCGGTTTGTCAGCACCACCAGCACCACGCGCGCGGGCTGGTACGTTGACGATTTTGAGATCCTCAGTGACACGCTTGATCCCATCGCCGACGCGGTGATTCCCGAGGGAGCGCCGTTCACCATTCCCCTGGTGGCGCGGGGCAACAACCTGCAGTTCCGCTTCGGGGAAAACGGACCTGACGGCGCCGCGGTCGGGCCGGAGATTCCCGAGTTGACCTGGACACCGTCCGAAACGCAGGGGCCGGGGCGGTTCGAGGACATCACGGTGTGGGTGACCCAGCCCGACAACTGGCTCACTCCTGTGGACCGGCAGCGGTTCACGGTGGTGGTCCAGGAAGTCAACGTGGCGCCCCGGCTGGTTGTCCCCGCCGCGCAGACCCTTGCAGAACTGGAAACCCTCAACGTATCTGCAACCGCCACAGACGCCGACCTGCCACCCAACGCGCTCACCTTCAGCCTCGTCAACGACCCACCGGCAGGAATGACCATCCATCCGGCCTCCGGCGCGATTTCCTGGACGCCCACGGAGGCCCAGGGGCCGCAGACCTACCAGATCAGCGTGCGCGTCACGGACAATAACCCCGATGCCGTCAACGAGACGCAGCTCAGCGACACCGCTTCCTTCACGGTGACGGTGCGCGAGGTGAACACCGCCCCCGTCCTCACCGTTCCGGCCAATCAGACCATTGATGAGCGGACGTCCCTCGTTCTCTCGGCGACCGCCACGGACGCCGACCTGCCGCCCAACGCGCTGACGTTCAGTCTCGTGGATCCGCCCGACGGGATGACGATCCACCCGGAGACCGGCGTCATCACCTGGACACCCACCGAAGTCCAGGGGCCGACCAATGCAACGGTGACGGTGCGGGTCACCGACAGCAGCCCCGACGCGGTCAACGAAAGCCGGCTCAGCGATGTCCGGTCCTTCATCGTCACCGTGCGCGAGGTCAACCAGGCCCCGGTCCTGGTGGTGCCGGAGCCGCAGGCGATTGACGAGGGGACCCTGCTGAGCGTCACGGCGACCGCCACGGACGCCGACCTGCCGCCCAACGCGCTGACCTTCAATCTCGTGGATCCGCCCGACGGGATGACCATCCACCCGGAGACCGGCGTCATCACCTGGACGCCCACCGAAGCCCAGGGGCCGACCAACGCAACGGTGACGGTGCGGGTCACCGACAGCAGTCCCGAGGCGGTCAACGAAAGCCAGCTCAGCGATGTCCGGTCCTTCACCGTCACCGTGCGCGAGGTCAACCAGGCCCCGGTGCTGGTGGTGCCGGACGACGCGACGATTGACGAAGAGACCCTCTTGAGCGTCACCGCGACGGCCACGGATGCCGACCTGCCTCCCAATCCGCTGACCTTCAGCCTCGTGGACCCGCCCGCCGGGATGACCATCCATCCCGAGACCGGCGCGATCCGGTGGACGCCGACGGAAGCGCAGGGGCCCACCAACGTCCCGATCACGGTCGTCGTCACCGACAGCAATCCCGACGCGATATCGGCACCCCGGCTGACCGACACCCGGACCTTCACGGTGAGGGTTCGTGAGGTGAATCTGCCTCCGGCCCTCGGCGGGATCGCCGACGCCAGCATTCCCTTCGGATTCGCGTTTTCCCTTCAGGCACTGGCATCGGATCCGGACCTTCCCTCGAACGTCCTGACGTACAGCCTGGAGGAAGCACCCGCCGGCATGGTCATTGATGCCTCCACCGGACGGCTGCTCTGGACTCCCGGGCAGGATCAGGCGGGGGTGCATCCGGTCACAGTGCGGGTGGTGGACGACGGGGTCCCACCGCTGGATGCCACCACGGCATTCACCCTCACCGTCGCCGGCGACGGGCCGACCCTGACGGCCAGCCGGGTCAGCGGCTTGATCCGCATTGACATGTTCGGTGACACGGGCCGGCGGTACCTCCTGGAGGCTGCGGACGACCTGAAGTCGTGGACCCGGCTGCTGCAGTTCACGCTGGCCGAATCCCCGCAGGCCTATGTGGATGTGGATTCCGGGACGCTGAATGGGCGCTACTACCGTCTGCTGCCGGTCCTCGATTGATTCGGTTCTGCCGGTGACGCGCCGGCCGGCCGGATCCGGTGAGGCACCCGGGGCATGGATCGCCTCGCGCAGCGGTGCGGTCCACAATTGGCAGGCGGGTGAAGTTGGTGAACAGGGCGCGGAGTCGTTGCGTCGGACTTCCCGTGGACCACCCTGCCCATCCTGCCTGAGTCCCTTGGAGAATGATGCGGCGACCGCCCCCATCCCTCCGGCCGCTGACCGCACTGGCTCTCGTGGCCCTCGCGGCCCAGTTCGTTCCTTCGCTCAATGCTGACGGACGTTCCCGCAGCGGTCTGCTGGCGCTCTACCGGTTCGACGAGCCCGGGGGCGCTCTCGTCAAGGACGTCTCCGGTGCGGGCACCCCGGTGAACCTGCGCATCAGCGACACCAATGCCGTCCGCTGGTCGGAAGGAGGACTGGAGGTGACCGGCAGGACGTTGATCCGTTCGGAACGTTCCGCCACACGCCTCTCGGACGCCGTGCGGGTGTCGGGCAAATTCACCGTGGAGGCCTGGGTGCGGCCGGCGGCGACCCACCAGGATGGCCCCGCGCGGATCGTCACGATTTCATCGGGCGGCAGCGTGCGGAATTTCACGCTCGGTCAGGACGGCACCCGGTTCGACGTTCGGATGCGGACGACGCAGACGACCGACAATGGAATTCCCTCAACGAGTTCTCCTGACCACAGCCTGACCACCAACCGCACCCATGTGGTGTTCACCCGGGATCGAAACGGACGCACGCGCCTGTATCTGGACGGCCAGTTGAGCGTTGAGCGAACCCTCGAGGGCACCACGGTCAACTGGGACGGGTCCTATCCGCTGGCACTCGCGAACGAACTGTCCGGCGACCGGCCCTGGCGCGGCACATATCACCTGGTGGCCCTCTACAACCGCGACCTGCTGCCCCACGAGGTCGAGGCGCATTTTCGGATGGGTCCCGACCCGAAAGTCGCCCTTCAGTCCTCCGAGCTCGCGGCCGTGCTGGAGCCGTCCAATGCACGACTCTTTGAGGCGGAGATCGCGCCGCTGCTTTCGCGGTACTGTCTCGAGTGTCACGACGCGGCAATTCACAAGGGAAGGCTGGACCTCTCGCGACGGCATGCCGCCTTCGCCGGGGGGAGCAGCGGGCCGGTGATTGCACCGGGAGACGCGGCGAAGAGCGCGCTGTGGACCCTCGTCGAGTCGGACGAGATGCCGGAGGACCGCCCGCCGCTGCCGGCACGGGAGAAGGCGCTGCTCCGCGAGTGGATCGAAGGGGGCGCAGCGTGGCCGGTGGAGATGATTGATCCCGCCGCGCACCGGCTGAGCCGTCAGACCCGCCAGGCATCGCTGCGCCGGCTGACGGTGCCGGAATACATCGAAACCGTCCGCGCCGCCGTCGGTGTCGAGATCGGGCGGGAGGCCATTGAGATCCTGCCCCGGGATCTGCGCGCCGACGGCTTCAACAACACCGCCTACAACCTGGGCGTGGATCTCAGCCACGTGGAGGCTTATTCCCAGATGGCCGGGCTCGTGGTGGACCGCCTGGACGTGCCGGCGTTTCTCAAGGAGTTTGCGCCGGACCCGGACACCTCCCCCGACGCGCTGCGTCAGGCGGTTGCCCGGGTGGGCCACTGGCTCCTGCGCGGTCCGCTGGAGGACCATGAGATCAGTGCCTTCCTGGGCGTCGCGACCGCCGTCACGGCGCAGGACGGCGATTTCGACACAGCCATGGCGCTGGTGATCGAGACGATGCTGCAGTCGCCACGCTTCCTTTATCGTATGGAGAACCAGCGCGGTGATGGCACGGCCTGGCCGGTGGGGGATTTCGAACTGGCGTCGCGGCTCAGCTACACCCTCTGGGGAGCACCGCCGGATCGCGAGTTGATGCACGCGGCCGGGACCGGCGCCTTGTACGACCGGCGCCAGGTCGAGGCCCAGGTCGGGCGGATGCTCGGCGACCCGCGTGTCCGGAAGCGCTCACTGCAGTTCGTCACCGAATGGCTGGACCTCGACCGGCTGGCCAACCTGCGGCCCAATCCCGCGAAGTTTCCACAGTGGGATCCCGAACTGGCCGCCGACATGCGTGCCGAGACCCTCGCATTCTTCGAGGAGGTCGTGTGGCAACAGCGGCGCCCCCTGGCGGACCTGTTGAATGCCCAGGTGACCTACGCCACGCCGCGTCTGGCGAAGTTCTACGGCCTGCCGGAAAGCGACAGCGTGGCCCTTGCCCGGTACGATCTCTCGGCAATCCCCGGACGCGGCGGGTTGCTGACCCAGGGCAGCGTGCTCACCGTGGGGGGCGACGAAGCGTCCATGGTGACCCGGGGTCTTTTTGTGCTGAACGACATCCTGCGCGGCGCCGTGAACAATCCTCCCCCCGGACTGGACACCCGCCCGGTGCCGGCGCGGCCCGGCCTTTCCAAGCGCGGCGCGGCCGAACAACGCGTGCAGAACCCCGCCTGTGGCGCCTGCCATCGGCGCTTCGAAACACTCGCCTTCGCCCTCGAAAAATACGACGGTCTCGGAGTGCACCACCAGCGAGACGAGCACGGAAATCCGCTGCGCGAAGACGGCGAAGTGCTTTTTCCCGGCGAGGCCCGCCCCGTCGCCTACCCGTCTGCCGACGCGCTCATGGATCTTCTGGCTGCGCACGACCGCGTCCGCGAAAACCTGGCGCGCAAGGTCATCCAGTTTGCCATCGGCCGGCCGCTCACCGCCGCTGATGCCCCGGTCGTGACGCAGATCCACCGGCGTGCCGCGGCGGCGGGCGGCACGTACCCGGAGCTGTTGCGCGCCATCGTCCTGAGCGATCTGGTGCTGACCTCCGACACCGAAGCCCCCTGAACCGGCGATCCATAGATGAAACATCCACGCATCAGCCGCCGCACGCTCCTCAAGGGCGCCGGCACCATCGCCATCGGGCTGCCGTTCCTGGAGGAGATGCTCCCGGGCCGGGCGCTCGCCGCGCCGGCGGGCGGCGTGCCGGTGCGGGCCTTCAACCTCTTCTTCGGCCTCGGGATTCCGGCGCCGCTGCAGACGGAAGGCTACGATGGCGTGCTGGAGCCCTTGAAGCCGCTGGCCGGCAGGCTGCTGCTGCTCCGGGGTGTGGACCAGGTGCGCTGCGACGAACCCGGCATCAATGCCCACTATGACGGCTCGTCGGGTGCGTTCACCGCCGAACCCCCCAACGGGACCGCCCGTGCCGGCGGCCCCTCCATTGACCAGGTGATCCGCCGGACGCACTACGCGGACGGCTTCCCACCGGGCGTGGTGCCGACGCTGCTGGCCGGCACGTTCTTCCGCCGCAACGACCGGCTCAGCCGCTACGTGCAGAGCTTCAACGACGACGGGACCCCCGCCGCCGGCATGCAGGAAAAGCCCCGCGATTTGTTTGACCGGGTATTTGGCTCCTCCGGACTGGAAGGAGCGGCACCGGATGTCCAGCGCCAGCGCTTCCGGCGCAGCGTGCTCGACTCCGTAATGGAACAGTACCGCTACTACACCGGAGCCAACTCGCCGCTTGGTGCGGCCTCCAGGGCCCGCGTGGCGGATCACCTCGACCGCATCCGGGAATTCGAGCAGCGGGCCCAGGCCGCGGAGGCTCGCGATCCGAACGGACCGCAGGTGCCGCCCCGATCCAAACTGATCCACGGGGGCGAGGCCGATCCGGGGGGTGAGGGCATTGACATCACCCTCGATGAACTCGTTGAGGGCTGGCGCCTCATGGCCGACCTCTACGCGACCGCCATCCAGATGGACCGCGTCCGCATCGGCTCGCTGACCTTCCTCGCCGCCGGCGAGCGGATCCGGCTTAAGGGTGACTATGCCTACAACGGGCGCAGCGTGTTCCACTTCGACGACGCCGCGCAGCACAACGCCTCGGGCTCGGCCGGATGCAGCCACGAGTGGTGGCACAAATTTGATGAGGCGAAGCCCAACGAGGCGCTGCGGGCCCATGCGCACATGAAGATGCGGGAACTGGCCTACTTCCTCGCCCGGCTGGATTCCCCGGAGACCCGCGAGGCCAACGGCCGGACCCTCCTCGAAAACTCGTTGATCACCATCTCCACCGAATCCGGCGACGGACGCCACAGCGACTCGAAGCGGGAGTTGAGCGGCGTCTTCCACGCCATCACGGGAGCCGACGGACGCTTCAAGACCGGGCAGATCCTGGACGTCGGAGCGGAGGGCCTCGACCTGTACAACACGATGCTCGACGCCATGGGTGCCAAACGCCGGCTCGGCCCTGCGTCCCGCGCATTCCGGCCGGTGGACTCGATTCGGGCGTGAGCCGCGCCGGGATTGGCCGGCCCACCGGCAGCACCGATGCCCACGCCCCAATCGCACCGCGGATCGTGGATGCTGTCCCGGCGCCGGCGGCAGGCTTGGGCCGCCGTCGCATGGCTCGGATCCCTCACCGCGGCGCCCCTGTTCAGTCCCGGTCCGCTGCCGCTTCGCGAGACACCGCTCACCCCGGCGGAACGGACTGAGGCGGCCCAGCTGGCCCGGACTCATTGCAGCGCCTGCCATCTTTTCCCCGAGCCGGCCCTCCTCGAGCGCAGAACCTGGCACGGCGGGACCGAACCCCTGATGCGCCGGTTGCTTGGTCTCGACACGCTGGACCCGGAGTTGTCCGGCGACCGTGAGCGGCTGGAGACTTGGCGACGCATCTGGGACTGGTATTTCGCCGAGGCGCCGGGAACCTTTCCCGGGCCCCCTCCGCCGAGGATTCCATTGACGCTTTCACGCTTCGACCCGGTGTTCCTGCCGTACCGGCCGCAGCATCAAATGGTGTCCCTGCTGCGGGTGGATTCCGGACGCCGACAACTCCTCGTCGGCAACGCCATGACCCGGACCCTGGACCTGCTGGACGCCTCAGGCACCCTCCTGTCGTCCTTGCTGGTGGAAAGTCCGCCTGTGGACATCCACGAGCGGCCCGACGGCTGGTATGTGCCGCTGATCTGGGATCTGGCACCGCACACGACGCGGCGGGGACGGTTGCTCCGGGTGCAACGCGATGGGGACACCTGGATCCGCGCCGAAAGCGCCCTGAGCGGACTGCCGAGGCCAACCAGCGTGGCGTTCGGGGATCTCGACGACGACGGCATCGCGGACTGGGTCGTCAGCGGGTTCGGCCATGTGGACGGCCTCGTCGCGTGGTGGTCGCGGGGAAATCCGACGGCGGCCCCTTACGAACTGCTGGCGCGTCCAGGGGCCACCCGGGTCGAGGTTGCGGATCTCAACCACGACGGTCGCACGGACGTGGTCGTGCAAACGGCCCAGGCGCAGGAGGGGCTCTATTGGTTCGAGAACCGGGGAGCCTCGATGTTTGCCATGCACGCCATTGCCGAGTTTCCACCGGTCTGGGGCGGATCCGGATTCCGGCTGGTGGACTGGGATGCCGACGGCGACCTGGACCTGCTGGTGACCAACGGAGACAGCGGCGAATACTTGTCCTCGCCCAGGCCCTATCACGGGATCCGGCTCTACCGAAATCTCGGGACTCGTGAAACCGGAGCGGCGCCACGATTCGAGGAAGCATGGTTTTATCCATTGGCCGGCGCCTACGACGTCCGGGCCGCCGATCTTGATGGCGATGGCGACCTCGACATCGTGGCGATTGCCTACTTTCCCGATTTCGACGGCCGCCGGGAGGGCTCGTTCGTCGTGTTGTGGAATGAGGGTGGACTGAACTTCCGTCCGGAGTCCCTGGACGCCGGGATGTCCGGACGTTGGTTGGTGATGGATGTCGGGGATGTGGATGGCGACGGTCATGCCGACATCGTTCTCGGCGCCGCGAACCGCGGAGCCTTTGACGCCCCGACCGCCCTGCGTGCCGCCTGGGCGGAACGCGGTCCGTCGTTGCTCCTGCTGCGCAACCGCGGGCGCTAGCCCCGGGGGCCGGATCCAATCGCCACCGATCTGCCCGCCGGGGCCCTGGCGCGCACGCCCCGGACCGCGAACGCATTCCTCCCTCACCTGAGCCTTCGAAGTCACGGACGCTTCGATTCACGTCCATCCGGTTGCGTCGGATCGTACCTGGGATTTGCGGTCGGGAACCGGGCACCAACATCCCGCTGCCAGGCGTTCAGCTCCTGGTGCAGACGCTGCGCGCGGGCCGGCATCTCCGCGACGCGGCTCGTCTGCTCCGAGGGATCATCCGCCAGGTGGAATAACTCCAACCGGCCGTCCTCCAGCCACTCGATCAGCTTCCAGTCGCCGCGACGAATCGCCGCCGCCGGGGCGCCGCCCTGGTTGCCATAGTGCGGGTAGTGCCAGAAGATCGGCCTTTCCGGAGCGGATTCACCCTTCAGCAGCGGCAACAGACTGCGCCCGTCCAGAACCTGCCCTGATGCCGGTGATGCGCCGGCGGCCTCAAGCACCGTGGGCAGAAGATCCGGACTGCTCACCGGTGTCCGGACCACGCTCCCGGGCACGGTCACCCCGGGCCACCGGACCAGGAGCGGCACGCGGATCCCGCCCTCGTACACCCATCCCTTGCCCCCGCGCCAGGGGGCATTCGACGTCGGCCAGCCCTCGCTAGTGGACAGCCCGCCGTTGTCGCTGGTGAACAACACCACCGTGGACTCCCGGAGCCCGTGGGCATCGAGTGCGGCGAGCACGCGCCCGACGGCGGCGTCCATTGCCTCGACAATCGCCGCATACACCACGTGATCCTGGGAGAGCCTCACGTCCCGGGGCTCCTCGCGTCCCCAACGTTCCGCAAGTCCGAGCCGCTCCCGTCTGGCGGCATACTTCTGACGCAGATCCTCGCGGGCCATCAACGGCGTGTGGACATCGTAAAACGCGAAATAGGCCAGAAACGGACCGTCTTTCCGACCGGCGATGAAGCGTCCGGTCTCCGCCGCCAGCCGGTCGGGGAGGTGCTCTCCCGGCGGCCCGTCTTCGAGGCGGGGATTGCCGTACGGGGAGAAGTACTGGCTGCCGCCATACGGACCTCCCCGGTCAATGCCACCGCGATTCACGTCAAACCCCTGGTCCTCCGGCCACCATCCCTCGGGCCCGAGATGCCACTTGCCGGCAAAGAAGGTGGCGAATCCCGCCGACTTCAGGGATCTGGCAAGGTTCGGCGTTTCCAGCGCCAGCCGGTCCGTGTAGGGCGCGGGCAGCGACCGGGTGTTGCGCCACCAGGCCTCCGGCCGCATCGGCGCGCCGATGTAGTCCGTGATCCCCAGGCGCTGCGGCCACTGGCCGGTGAGCAGGCTGGCCCGCGTGGGTGAACAGACCGGACAGGCCGCATACGCGTCCGTGAACCGCGCCCCCTCCCGCGCCAATCGGTCGAGATGCGGGGTTTCGTAAAAGGAGCTTCCATAACAACCGAGGTCGCGTTGCCCCAGATCATCGGCCAGGAACACCACGACATTCATCGGCCGGGCCGCCCGGGCGGAGACCGTGGCGATACCAAGAATCCAGATGGCGAGGCGGGCGATTCGGCGGATCTGAGGCAACATGGGGGCAACGGCGGACCGGAGTGTATGCGCGCCGACCGCATGTGTTGCGAGGCGAACTTTGTCGTGACCCGGGCGAAAGGACCGTGGGACCCTCCTCCCGCCCCGCGTTGGGACACGCCGTATGAGCAGCGACGAACTTCGTAACTGGGCGACGGTGGTTGCAGCGCTCGTCGCACTGCTGGTTTTCCTCGTAAATTCGCTCCTGCTGGTGCGGAACCGGCGGGTCGAGAACATCTCGCGCTTCATTGAATCCCACCGGAGGCTTTTTGCCACGGACGGCTACATCGCCAGCAATCTCACCGCCATCGAGTCCGAGGCGCTGACCCGGGACCACGGCGACACCGCGATGGAGGCGAAGTTTCATCTGATGCTGCTTGAGGTCGAACGGCTGGCCCTGCTGGCCAACAACGAGGCGGTGCCGCGGCATACCCAAGTTTACATGTTTGGCTGGTACGCCCGGAACATCCGAAACGTCATTACCGACAAGGAGCGGGACAACATGTCCTGGGAGCTCGCACTGGGCTACCTGGACGGCCTCGCGAGGGACACGGCCCTCTACAAGCAGCTGACCCGCGAGCAGCGCGAACGGTTCTGGCGGTGATCCCTCTCCGGGAAACGGCCGCCGGGTGACCCCGGCGGCCGTTCGACAGACCTCCAGCACGCGCTACTTGAGCGTGACGTTCGATGGCGGCGTGATCCGGCCGCCGGGATCGGCGTTGAACCCAAAGGCCACCCGGCCTCCCGCCTTGAGCATGCCGTTCCACGACGCGTTGCGGAGGGTGTAGCGGTTGCCCACTTTGGAGACGAGGACGGCGTCCCACACCGTGGTGATCCGGTGGGGAAAGTCGAAGGAGAGGGTCCAGCCGTTGAGGTTTGGACCCGAGACATGCGACACCGTCGCCGCGCCCGTAAAGCCGCTGCCCCAATTGTCGGGGACCCGGAGGTCCAAACGTCCCTGGACCTTGCCGCCGCTGGTCGGCGTGCTTCCAATGGACCCGGTGGAACTGGTCGTCGCGCCCTTGAACACGAAGGACGAAGGCCGGACCCCGGCGGCGGCGGCGGCGTTGAATCCGAAGCTCACTGTGGCGCCCGGCGGGATGGATCCGTTCCATGAGGCGTTGCCGAATGTATAGGTGGAGCCGGACACGCTCTTGCGAACCACGTTCCACTGGTCGGTGACGGTACCGTTGAGCTGAAATGCGAGCGTCCATGCGCTGATGGGAGTGGTGCCCCGGTTCCGGATCCGCACGGTCCCGGTGAAGCCGGTGGACCAGCGATGGTCCTCGGTGAAGGTGAGGGCCGCCCCGCCGTTGGTGACGGTGATCGCGGCCGGCGGTGGAGTGGCGACGGTACCGCCCGAGCCACCGGTTCCGGTTCCAGAACCCGCTCCAGAACCGGAACTACTGCCCGTTCCGGTGCCCGTGCCCGGCAGCGCGGACGCCCCGTTCAGGAGGAAGCCGTAGGGCGCTCCGACCTGGGCATACGCTGGGGAGGCGTTGAACCCGAAGACCAGCCTCTGTCCCGGCTGGATCGCAGCGTTCCACGGGTCGTTGGTGACCGTGTACCGGCTGCCGCTCCTGGAGACGAGGCGTGAGCTCCAAAGATTCTGAAGGGTCCCGTTGAGATCGAAGGACACGCTCCAACCATTCCACAGATACGGCGTGGTGTTGGTGATCGTGACTTCTCCACTGAATCCGGTGCTCCACTCGCTCTGAACCCGAAAGAATGCCGTGACGGCGGCGTGGCCGCTGTGATCGGTGGAGTCGGGCGGCAGGACGGTGTCCCCGTCGTACGGGTTGCCGTAACCGGACCCGTCACCAAAATCCACGTCGCTGATCGAGAAGAAGGCCTCGCCTGCCGGATCAATGCGCTGCCAGATCACGTAGATGACGTGGTGTCCGGTGCGGGCCGGAAGCTCGGTGTCGAAGGTGTAGAGGTTTCCCTGGCGGCGGAAGAACTCCGCACCGGGCAGCGGCTCAAGATCCGACCAGCGCAGGGGCTGAAGCGGGCTCCAGCCGGGCCTGGAAATGAAGGCCTGGAAGAAGCTCGGGTCGTGCGGCACATGGGCGTTGAAGATCATGTGATACGCGCCGCGGTGGACCCGGGTCTTGGGCCAGTCCGATCGCAGCAGGTCCAGGCCGGCATATTTTGCCCGCCCCGCACTGGCCAGCTGGCCGTCGGGAATCAACGCCCGATAGTTGTAGTCGGGCACCAGGCGATTCACCTCATGCCAGTCGTAGAATGCCTGCGTGCCCGCCACGGCGATGGCGGCTCGGCTGGAGGGGTGGTCGGGACTTTGCGGGTCTTCCAGATAGATCTGGTACACCCGGCTCACCGGCCGGGACATGGACCCGTGACCCAATGCCGGGGCCAGGGATGCAACGAGGGATGCCAGGAGAACGGCCAGGGGGACTTTCATGTGATGCAGTGTGAACCAGCAGCCGGTGCTCCAGTTGCCCCCGGGTTCAGGCGGGACCGGCCGCAGGTGATGCCAACCCCTTCCCGCGCGCGATCTCATTGTCAAGGCACCGGCTGAAGCAGCGCCGCCAACTGAACCGCGGACCGGATGCGTCGGGGCGCTGTCCCCGCAACCCCGGGAGCTGTTCCCCAATCCTGACCGTCCGATCGCGAGGCGGGGCGATCGGGATTGCCGGACGCCGGGGGAGCTGTTATCTCCGTTCGAGAATTCCCTCAGGCTCATGAAGACGACTCCCCTCCAGGCGCTCCCGGGTGCCTCCCCTGGCCGCCCCGGCTTCACGCTGATTGAACTGCTCGTGGTCATCGCCATCATCGCGATCCTGGCCGGGATGCTGCTGCCCGCGCTGGCCCGGTCCAAGGTGAAGGCCCAGGCGATCCGCTGCGTGAGCAATCAGAAGCAGCAATATCTCGGCTACCACATGTACGCCGATGACAACGCCGATCTTTATCCCGTTCATGGGGACTGGGCGACGGTCGGCGGCATGATCCGGACCAACGGCCGTGCCATTGTCCACGACAGCGTCGGCGAGACGAACCGGCCCCTCAACCGGTACGTGCCGGCGGTCCAGGCCTTCCACTGCCCGTCGGACAAGGGCGACAGCTACTGGCCCAATGAATCCCGGCCCAACTGCTTTGCCGCCTGGGGCAACAGCTACCTGCCCATGTGGGCGCTCGACTGGTTCGGGGTCAAACATGTCACCGGCGATTCCAAGGCGCCGCGCACCAGCCGGGAGGGGCAGCCGATCAAAACGAGTGAGATCGCGCGCAGCCCGGTCAACAAGATCATCCAGGGCGACTGGCCCTGGCACGGGTCCCGGGATGCCGGCGATGGCCGCGTCAACGCCCAGTCCAGGGCCAAGAGCGTCTGGCACAACAATCGTGGCAAGCGGGGATGGAACATGATGTACGGCGACGGCCACGTGGCCCTGTTCATGTTTCCCTTGAACTACGACCCCAGCTGGATGTCGCGTCCGGTGGACCCCAACTACCTCTGGTGGTGAATTCCCACCGGCAAACCGCTGGCGGGCGGGCCCGTGGGCGGGTTGCAGGCCGGGTCCTTCCCGGATAGGCTTTCCCCGCTGCCACGGGCAGCCTCTCATGAAGCAACGCCTGCTCTACGCCGCCTTTGTCGCCTGCCTCGGAGGTTATGTCTTCATCGGCTCCCAGGTCTTCGAGGCCAGCGCCGCCAAGGACAAGGCGGACGACGCCTACGAGCAGCTGGAGCTGTTTTCGCGGGTGCTGGAGCGCGTCCGACGCGACTATGCCGACGGCGACAAGCTGACGTACGAGGAACTCGTCCACGGCGCCCTGCGGGGCATGCTGAACTCGCTGGACCCGCACAGTGAGTTCATGGAGCCGGTCGCCTTTGACGAGCTGAAGGAGGACACCGAAGGCCAGTTCAGCGGGGTCGGCATGCAGGTCTCCCAGCGGGACGACCAGTTGTTCGTCGTGGCCCCGATGGAGGACACCCCCGCCTTCGAGGCCGGCATCATGGCCGGGGACCGGATTGCGAAAATTGACGGGAAGTCCACCGACGGCATGACCGTCGGCGATGCCGTCAAGTTGTTGCGCGGCGTGCCCCGGACCAAGGTCACGGTATCGGTGGAACGGCCTGGGACGGAGCAACTCCTTGATTTCCCCCTGACCCGTCAGCGGATCCAGGTCCACACGGCCAAGGACATCAACAACCGGCGGGAATTTCCCCTCGACGACTCCAAGGTGGGCTATATCCGCCTGACCCAGTTCGGCGAGCGGACGGCCGAGGAATTGGAGGAGGCCCTTCAGAAGCTCGAGCGCCAGGGAATGAAGGCGCTGATCCTGGACCTTCGGGGCAATCCCGGGGGATTGCTCGACCAGGCGGTGGCCGTCAGCGAGAAGTTTGTCGAGAAGGGCAAGCCCATTGTCTCCACCCGCGGGCGCAACCCGGCGAACGACGTGGAACGGCGGGCGTCCGGGGGCGGACGCAAGCGCATCAGCGAAAAGCTGCCCATGGCCATCCTGATCAACGGAGGCAGCGCCAGCGCGTCGGAGATCGTGTCGGGAGCCCTCCAGGACCTGAAGCGGGCCGTCGTGGTCGGCGAGCAAAGTTTTGGCAAGGGTTCGGTGCAAAGCGTGATGCCGCTCCCCGACGGTTCCGCGCTGCGCCTGACCACCGCGAAGTACTACACCCCGAGCCTGAAGGTGATCCACGGCCAGGGGATCACCCCCGACGTGATCGTCCCGCTGTCCGAGGACGAGGAGATCGCCATCCAGCTGGCCCGGCTCCCCGGGGGCGAGGCCAATCTGGAACTGGCGCTGAAGGCGTTCCCTGCCGAACGGCAGGAGCGGTTGCACGCCCTCGTGGCCGAACGGCGCGACGCCCAGCGGGAACGGGCCCGCGACCTGCTCAAGGGCCTGACCCTTTACGGACGCCGCACCGGGCCCGTGTCCGGGGAGGGCGCGGAGGCGGGTCTGCCCGGGGAAGTGCGCTGAACCACCGCGGATGGTCCTGGCGATCGAGACCTCCTGCGACGAGACCAGTGCCGCCGTGGTCGCGTCGGGCCGGGTGTTGTCCACGGTGGTGTCCTCCCAGGTGCACCTGCACGCCGAATACGGCGGGGTGGTTCCCGAACTGGCGACCCGGGAGCATCTGAAGCACCTCCTTCCGGTCTGCCGCGCCGCCCTCGACCAGGCCGGGGCTGCCATGGACCAGGTGAGCGCGGTCGCGGCGACCCGCGGGCCGGGATTGCCCGCGGCGTTGCGGGCCGGGTTCACCACCGCCGCGGCCCTGGCGTTCGCCCTGAACCGTCCCTTGTTCGGCATCCATCACCACCAGGCCCACCTCTACTCCCCCTGGATCACCGGCTCCCCGCCGCGGGCCGAATGGGAGGCGTTGGAACCCAACGTGTCCCTCATCGTCAGTGGCGGACACACCCTGCTCGTCGAGGTGGCGTCCGACCGCACACACCGGGTGCTGGGCGGCACCCTCGATGACGCCGCGGGCGAATGCTTCGACAAGACCGCCAAGCTGCTCGGCTTGCCCTACCCGGGCGGTCCCCTCGTGGACCGCCTCGCGGCGGTGGGAGATCCCGGGGCGTTCGCCTTTCCACGGCCCCTGCTGTCCGAAGACAACGACGACTTCAGCTTCAGCGGCCTCAAGACCAGCGTGCGCTACCTGCTGGAGCGTCATCCGGGCCTGGCCGATGATCCGGAATCCCAACGCAACCTGTGCGCCGCCATCCAGGCGGCGATTGTCGAGGTGCTGGCTGAAAAAACAGTCCGGGCCGCGCGCCGGCAGCGGCGGCGCTGCATCACGGCCAGTGGTGGCGTGTCGTGCAACTCGGGACTCCGAAAAGCCCTCGCGGATCGCTGCGCCCGCCACGGGATCATCCTCCGGATCGCCCAGCCGCAATTCTGCACCGACAACGCCGCCATGGTCGGCGTGCTGGCCGCGCGCCAGATCGAATTGGGCGTGCCGCCCACGCCGCTGGATGCGGAGCCGGTTCCCGGGTGGGATCTTGCGGACGCCTGACGGTCGTCACGCTGCGCCCGGCGCCGGCTCTGCAAGGCGACGCCAGGCCGCAACGAACATCCCGTTGCCGCCGGTTTCCTGGGGCCAGAGGGTGCGTGTCGGGGCCGCCGGCGAATCCGGGGCGAACGGATGCGGCAATGGGAGGACCTCAAACTCCGGATGCCGCCCGGTGAACGCCGCAGCAATTGCGTGGGTTTCCTCGGGGGTGAGCGTGCAGACGGCGTAGATCAGGCGGCCACCGGGCCGGACCGAGGGGGCCACGTGTTCCAGGAGGTCCTGCTGAACCACCGCCAGCTCGCGAACGTCTCCCGGCCCGGTCGTCCAACGTGCGTGCGGATTGCGCCCCCACGTGCCGAGTCCGGTGCATGGGGCATCCAGGAGGACCCCGTCGAACTGCGTGCGGGTCGGCGGTCGCGCCCCGCCATTCCAGGCAACGCTGCGATAGTTGAAGCATCCAGCCCTGCCAGCGCGCTGCTTCAGCCGGTTCAACCGCCATGCCGCGCGGTCGCTCGACCAGATCAGTCCCTTGCCTCCCATGAGCTCGGAGAGATGCAGGGTCTTCCCACCCTCGCCCGCGCAGGCATCCCACCAGGTTTCCCCCGGCTGCGGCGCGCAGAGGAGGCTCACCGCCTGGGAGGCGATGTCCTGGATTTCGAAGGCACCCGATTGGAACAGTTCCTCGCGATACAGGTCCTCCTGGCCGTCGTATCGGAGCGCGTCCGGAAACGCGGCAACCGGAGCCACCTCGCAGAACTGGAGCCGAGCAGCCACCGTCTCACGCATCCCGGCGCGGGCCCGAAGCCACAGCACGGGCTCGCTCTGGAGCGAGCGCACCCACTCCGGCGTCACCGGAAACTCCCCCACCACCCACGACGGAATCGCGCGCGCCGCCAGCTCGTCATCGGCGAAGCGCCCCGGTGCGGCGGCAAAGTCGTCCGCAAGGGCCAGGGCCTGCGTGATCCGCTCCCCGACCGGGGCCTTGGGATCGAGCCAGCCCTGCCAGCGAAACGTGCTGAACACCGCCCGGCTGATCCACGCGCCATCGGCACGACTTAACTGACGACGGCGCGAGAGGGTCTGGCGAAGCAGCAGATCCGCGGCGATTTTCGACGTCGCGCGCTCCACGATCCTGGCAGCGAGATCCTCACGACGCGCCGGGATCTCCTCCTCTGGGGACCCCACTCCCGCCGTCCTTCGAACCGGTGCCTGTCCACGGCGCCGGTCCGGTCGGGCGGCAGGATCCGAAGGTCCGGGGTGATGCCCGGGGCCGAAATCCCGACGCGATCGCTCCTCCGGCCGCTGGGTCCGCGGGCTGCGGAATCGGTCCGTCGGCCGGCCCGGCGGACCCCTGAAGTCGTCCCCGCCACGCTCCGGGCGATCGGGTGTCGAGGGGCGGCGATAGGAGGCCTGAAATTGGGGGCGGCCGGGCGCACCAAAGGTCCGCTGGGACGACGGGGAGGTCCATGGACCCGGCTTGCCTCCAGCCGCCCCTGGCCGGCGCGATGCCGGGCTCTCATCGCGTCCGCGCCCCCGCCCGCTTCCACGCGATGGGTCCCGGGGATCCCTGCCGGCAGGTCCACGAACGTCCGCACGCCCGGGGCCCACTGCGCCCTCTGGTCTCCAGGGACCCCGCTCGGGACGCCCTCCAGCGGGCCGCGGCCCCGTCCCGGGACCTGCCCCCCCACCGCCCCAACCTCGAGGACCATCGCGTCGCGGCCCGCGGGTCGGACGGCGACGCGCGTCCTCGTGCTTGACGAAGCTCATGTTCCCGTCCGGGGTGAACGTGAATCGCTTGGGCCATGGCTGGCCCGTCTTGCGGACATGGGGATCGGGGGCGCCGGGATCGCTGGGGGTGGGTGACGTCATGGGGAAATCTTGGGAGCGGACGGGTCCGGGGATTCGGCGTTGGCCTTCGGCGGCTCCAGCTCCCGGAGATGAATCCGGGCAACCTCCCCCATGTAATCCTGGGGCAGGGCGAGGACGACGGCCTCGCGCATGGCGTCCAATGCGGAATCCTTGTTGCCGTGAAGGTCCCGGTACAAGCCGAGGTAGAGCTGGGCGTAGAACCGGGCCATTCTCCGTTCCCGGGCGCCACCGGACGCCTCCCGGGCCGCTTCCAGCACGTCCTCTTCATCCCCGGTTCCCGCAAACAGATCGTGGACCTCCGCCATCGGAATACGGCTGTCTCCGCGGATCGGCATCAACTGCGCCCGGGCGGCCTCGAGGCCTTCGGTCCGGGCGACGCACGCATAGTGCCAGACCGCGTTCTCAACATCATTGGGGTTGACCGTGCGATGGATTTCAAACTGTTTCCGGCCGTCGTCGTAGCGCTTGGCGTAAAACAACGCCAGTCCCCGCTGCCAGTTCCGCGGGGCGGCGGCCGGGTCCAGTTCGTTGGCGCGGTCAAAGTCCGCGACGGCCCCGGTGAGTTGCCCCAGAAAGAAACGCACGATCGCACGCTCCTGATGCAGCGATGGGGATCCCGGGGTCAGCCGCAGCGCCTCGGTGAAGTCGTCCGCGGCGCCCTGCCGGTCGCCCGTGAGCGATCGCATCTGTCCCCGCAGATGCCACATCCTCGAGTCCTTGGGCTCGGCGGTGAGGACCTCCGTGGTCAGGGCGATGGCATTGGTGTGGTTGCCCGCCCTCCAGGCCGCCATGGCGCGGTCGCGCACGGACAGCGGCTTGGGGTCGTCCGCACTGGCGACGACGACCCCCACCGTCCAGCAAAGGAGCGTCAGGATGCGCCTCATGAACCCCGAGCGAAGGCGACTGGCGGCGCGCGGGCGAGCACGAAAACCAGAAGTTTGTGCCGGCCGCTGCACAAATCCTTGGGGCCACGGCAGGATTTCTGTAACCGGCCCCCGGGGTGGGTGAGTCTTTCCACCGGCAGGTCGCTCCCCACAACGCGACCGCCCGATTGGTCCTGCTCGTGACGGGTTGGACGGGAGCGCGGGGGGTGCTCCGGTGACGGACACCCCCTGCGTTCCCAGACCGCGGGCACCGGGGGCGGCCCGGGCTTCCGGAGTTGCATCTCCCGGGCCTTGAGATTTCGCGGAGCTGAGGCCCATTATTTTCCGGTGAATCCCCTCCCCAAAGCCCTCGACCGCCCGGACCACTGCCGCGGCGAACGTCGCCGCTGCTGGCGGTGGATGTGCGCGCTGGCCTTCCTGGTGATCGGCGGCCCCGGACAAGCGGCTGAGGTGTCTGACGCGCGACAGTGGCGCCTCGAAGGAAAGTACGACCAGGTGATCCGCGCGTGTGAGCAGGCCATTGCGGCGGGGGAGCGAAGCGAAGAATGGCGACTGCTCCAGATCCAGACGTTGTTGGACGTTGGACGCGCCCCTGAGGCGTGGCGGGCTGCCACGAATGCCCTGCCGTCCAATGCCCGGAGCATCCGGCTTCGCTGGATGGCCCGTGAGGCCTTCCAGGCGAACGGCGATCAGGTCCGGGCGGCAGAAATGCTGGAGGAAATCCAGCAACTGGTGGGTTCCCGGGTGTACTCGTATCGGGACCCGGCGAGCCTGGTGATCTTCGGTCGCTCGGCGCTGGCCTTGGGCATTGATCCCAAGCAGGTGCTGGAAAAAATCTACCTGCCGGCGTCGCAGGCGGACCCCGCGCTGCGCGACGCCTACCTGGCGCGCGGCGAGCTGGCGCTGGAGAAAAGCGACTTCGCGCTGGCCGGTCGCGTGTTCGATGAGGGGCTGAAGCAGCTGCCGGAGGATCCGGACCTCCATTGGGGTCGTGCCCGTGCGTTTGCCGGCAGCGACCGGGCGGAAATGGTCACCGCGCTGGAGACGGCACTGAAGCTGAATCCGCGCCACGTGCCCAGTCTGCTGTCGCTGGCCGAGCACGGGCTCGACGGGGAAGACTATGCCGGCACCTCCAATCTGCTGGGACAGGTGGTGGCCGTGAATCCGGTGCATCCCGACGCCTGGGCGCTGTTTGCGGTGATGGCGCATCTGCGCCACGACAGCGCAGCGGAGGAGGAAGCCCGGGCCACCGGACTGCGCCACTGGACCAACAATCCCCGGGTGGACCACCTGATCGGCAAAAAACTGTCCCAGAAATACCGGTTTGCGGAGGGAGCCGCGTTACAACGACGGGCATTGTCCATGGACCCCGCTTATCTGCCCGCCAGTGCCCAGCTGGCCAGCGACCTTCTGCGGCTGGGCGAGGAGGAGGAAGGCTGGCGGCTGGTGGAGGCCGTGCACCGGCGGGACGCCTACGACGTCGCGGCCTACAACCTGGTGACCCTCCACGAGGTGCTGTCGCAGTTCACCACGCTCACCAACGAGCACTTCATCGTGCGCATGCATGCGCCGGAGGCGGCCGTGTATGGCGCCCGGGTGCTGGAACTCCTGGAGCGCGCCCGCGCCACTTTGGTGCCCAAATACGACGTCACGCTCGAGGAACCCACCCTGGTGGAGATCTTCCATCAGCAGAAGGATTTTGGCGTGCGCACGTTCGGCATGCCGGAGAATCCGGGGTATCTCGGCGTCTGCTTTGGCCGGGTGATCACGGCGAACAGTCCGGCGACGCAATCCGCCGACCCCGTCAACTGGGAGGCGGTGCTGTGGCACGAATATTGTCACGTGGTCACGTTGCAGAAGACCCGCAACCGGATGCCCCGCTGGTTCAGCGAGGGGCTGTCGGTGCATGAGGAGCGTCAGGAGGATCCCACGTGGGGCCAGCCGCTGAAGCCGCGATACCGCGAGATGATCCTCGGCGGTGAACTGACGCCCGTGGGCCGTCTGAGCGCTGCGTTCCTGATGCCGAAGTCGCCCCTGCACCTGCAGTTTGCGTATTTCGAGGCGGGCCTGCTGGTGGACTTCCTGGTGGAGCGGTACGGGCACGAAGCGGTCGTTCAACTGCTGGAGGACCTTGGCGGGGGCGGGGAGATCAACACCCTCCTTGAACGCCGTGTCGCCCCGCTGGCGGCATTGGAGCCGGCCTTCGAAGCGTACGCCCGCGAACAGGCACGGGGACTGGCTCCGGGACTGGCGTGGGACAAACCCCCGGGTGGAAACCCGCTGGCGGGAGACGCCGCGCGCCGGGATTGGATCCAGTCCGGCCCCACGAACTTCTGGGACTTGTCGGAGCGCGCCGCCTCCCGGATCGCCGCCGGTGACTGGGACGGGGCCCGCGAGCCGTTGCAAACGCTGCGGGCGCTCTTTCCCGGGCAATCCGGCCCCGGCAGTGCGGGGCGGCTGCTCGCCCGGGTGTACCGGTCCCTGGGCGAAACCGCCGCCGAGCGTGCGTTGCTGGCGGCCGTGATTCTTGAGGACGCCACCGCCTCCGAGGAGTGCCTTCGCCTGATGGAGCTGGCGGAGGAGGCCGGCGACTGGGATCAGGCCGCACTGGCCGCCCGCCGGTTCCTGGCGGTGCAGCCCCTGGTGCCCGCCCCCTACCGGACCCTGGCGCGCGCCGCGGAGGCGGCGGGAACGCCGGCCGGTGCGATTGCGCCGCTGCGAACCCTGCTGAACCTCGATCCGCCCAATCCGGCCGATGTCCGCTTCCGCCTGGCACGGGCTCTGGACGCGGCCGGGCAGCCGGGCGCTCGTCAGGAGCTGCTGGCGTCCCTCGAGGACGCCCCACGAAATCGCGAGGCGCTCCGGTTGCTGCTGAGCCTGCAGCGCACGCCGGTGTCGGGGGAACCCGTGCACCCATGAGGATCGTGACGCTTCTGCTGGGCCTGGCGATGGTGGCGGCCTCGGGTTTCACCGGGCTCGCGCAGCGCGGGTTTCTTGGTGGCGGGGAGATTGACGTCCCGGAATCCATCCGGACCGCGCGCGACGTGGGCAGTCGCAGCACCGGCACGCCGGTGTGGACCAATGCGCCGGGGTTCGAGCACGACGTCTTCACGTTTGCGCGGGTGCGTTACGACAAGGACCCGGCCTCGCGCCGATGGGGGGGCGGCGGCTGGACCACCGACCTGCCGGACAGTGATCTCAACCTGTCGTTCCGGATCCAGCAGATGACCTCGATGCGGGTGGATCCCGACGGGCGCCTCATCCGCCTCACGGATCCGGACCTTGCCCTGCATCCGTTCCTGTTCGTCTCGGCGCCCGGCGCCCTCCACCTCACCGCGCCCGAGGCGGAGGCGCTCCGCAGGCATCTGCTGAACGGTGGGTTTCTGTTGATGGACGACTTCTGGGGCGACAGCGAGTGGGCCAATTGCGAGACGATGATGAAGCGGGTGTTTCCCGAACGCAGCTTCTTCGAATTGCCGCTGGATCATCCGGTCTATCACGGCGTGTTCACCATCACGTCCAAGGCCCAGGTGGCGAACGTGCGCCTCGGCATCCGCAGCCGGGAAACCGGGGTGACGTGGGAGACGAACCACGACGGCGATGTACGCACGGTTCACCACCGCGGCATCGCCGACGACCGGGGACGACTGATGGTGCTCGCCCTGCACAACACCGACACCGCCGACGGCTGGGAGCGCGAGGGCGAGGACGACTATTATTTTCACACCTTCTCCGAAAAGATCGCCTACCCTCTCGGAGTGAACATCGTGTTCTACACGTTGACCCATTGATGCGATGAGCCCCACGTCCCCATCCTCCGGCGGGCGCCGCCCGGTCGAACGGACGTTGCGTGGCACGTGGGGACTCGCCCTGCTTGCGGGACTGGTGCTGGCCTCGGGCTGGGCGCTGGCGCAGCGGCGTGGCGGACGCGGTTGGGGATGGGAGGGGGGCGCGACCGGGCGCGAGCGGACCGCACGCGAAGTGCCCTCGCACAGCACGGGCACCCCGATGTGGACCAACGCGCCCGGATTCGAGCACGACGTCTTCACCTTCGCGCGGATCGTTTATGACTCGCGGGGCTGGGGCGGACGCGGGGGCTGGGACACCGACCTTCCGGACAGCGACTTGAACCTGTCCTACCGGCTCCAGCAGATGACCTCGATGAAGGTGGACCCCGACGGGCGAATCCTGCGGCTCACCGACCCCGACCTCGCCCAGTACCCCTTCATCTACATCGTCGAACCCGGCGGCCTGGATCTCAGCGAGGCCGAAGCCGCGGCACTGCGGGACTATCTGTTGAACGGCGGCTTCCTGATGCTGGATGACTTCTGGGGCGAGAACGAGTGGGCGAACTGCGAGGCGAAGATGAAGCGGGTGTTCCCGGACCGGTCGTTTGCGGAACTGCCGCTCGACCATCCGCTGTACCACTGTGTCTTTGAGATCCAGGAAAAGGGACAGGTGCCGAATGTCGGCCTGGGCGTCCGGAGCCAGTACACCGGTGTGACGTGGGAACGTTCGGACGCCCGGGAGGTGCACCACCGGGGGATCACCGACGACAAAGGCCGCCTGATGGTCCTGGCCACGCACAACACGGACAATGGCGACGGCTGGGAGCGCGAGGGCGAGGACGACTACTACTTCCACAACTTTTCGGAGAAGATCGCCTATCCCCTGGGCATCAACATCGTGTTCTACGTCATGACCCACTGAGATCCCGGTCCCCATTTTTCCATGAGTTTCACCTCCTCCACACCCGACGCCCCGCCCTCCGCCGTCCCCCCTGCGCCCCAGTCCGACCGCGAAGCCGTGGCCCGCCTCACCTCCGGACGCGCCCGGATCGAGTCCGAACTGGGCAAGGTGATCATCGGTCAGCGGGAGGTCATCGAGCAGATTCTGGTGGCCCTGTTTGCCGGCGGGCACTGCCTGATCACAGGGGCGCCGGGCCTCGCCAAGACCCTCCTCGTGAAATCCATCGCCCGGATCTTCCATCTCGACTTCCGGCGCATCCAATTCACCCCGGATCTCATGCCCGCCGACATCACCGGGACGGAGATTCTGCAGGAGGGAGCGGGCGAGCGCCGCCTCACCTTCGTGAAGGGGCCGGTGTTCGCCCACATGATCCTTGCCGACGAGATCAACCGCACGCCGCCCAAAACGCAGGCCGCGCTGCTGGAAGCGATGCAGGAACACCAGGTCACCGCGGCGGGCGTCCGCCACGCGCTGCCCGAACCCTTTTTTGTGCTCGCCACGCAGAACCCCGTGGAGATGGAGGGCACCTATCCGCTGCCCGAGGCCCAGTTGGACCGGTTCATGTTCAACGTGGTGATGGAGTACCTGCCGGCCGACGACGAGGTGCGCGTGGTGACCGAGACGACCTCCGGGAAAGCGGCCGCCATTGAACCGTTGTTCAGTGGGGAGGACGTCCTTGCGTTTCACGGACTGGTGCGTCAGGTCCCGGTGGCCGCCGAATTGGTGCGTCATGCCGTGACCCTCGCCGCCGCCTCGCGCCCCCGGCAGCCCGGGACACCGGACTACATCAACGACTGGGTCACCTGGGGCGCCGGCACCCGTGCCGGACAGTTCCTGATCCTCGGTGCCAAGGCTCGCGCCCTGCTTCAGGGACGCGCCCACGTCACCGCCGAGGACGTCCGGTTGCTTGCGCTGCCGACGCTCCGGCATCGCATCCTGCTGAACTACCGGGCCGAAGCCGAGGGGGTGCGGGTTGAGGACATCATTGGGCGCCTGCTCGAGACCGTAAAAAGCCCCCTGCCCGGCTGAGGTGATGATGGCCGCCCATCAGCGTTCCCCCGGGGGCCGTGGTTCGTTCGTCAGCGCCGAGGCCCTGATGGGGATCCGGAACCTCGAGCTTCGCGCCCGCGCGGTGGTGGAGGGTTTTCGAAGCGGCCTGCACCGCAGTCCCTACCACGGCTTCTCGGTCGAATTCACCGAGTACCGCCAGTACACCTCCGGCGATGACCTCCGGCATCTCGACTGGCGGGTCTATGCCCGCAGCGACCGGTATTTCCTGAAGAAGTTCGAGGACGAGACCAACCTGCGGTGCCACCTGGCGGTGGACCAGAGCCGGTCCATGGACTTCGGCACTTTGGGGTACACCAAGGCGCAATATGCCGCGACGCTTGCGGCCACGCTCGCCTACTTCCTCCACCTCCAGGGCGACGCCATCGGACTCCTGTCGTTCGATGACCGCATCCGCGAGTACCTGCCGGCACGGCATCGTCCAGGCCAGCTCCGACACCTGATGCTCGCCCTGGAGCAACCCGCAGGCGGGCGGTCCACCGACCTGTCCGCCCCGTTGAAACGGCTGGCGGAAATCGTCCGGAAGCGGGGCCTGCTGGTCCTGGTGTCCGATTTTCTTGCGCCGTTGGACCGACTCGAGAGCAGCCTCAGCGCGCTGACCGCTTTCGGCCACGAGGTGCTGGTGTTTGCGGTGTCGGATCCAGCGGAACTGGAGTTTGGGTTTGATCAGCCATCGGTGTTTCAGGATGCGGAGACCGATCGGACGCTGTTCGTGGACCCCGTGGCTGCGCGCGCCACCTACCGGCAACGCTGGGAGGCACATGCCGCCGGATTGCGCGAAGTCTGCCAGCGGCTCGGCGTCGGACATCACCGGGTCCGCACGGACGCACCCCTGGAGGGGGTGTTGCACGCCTTCCTCCAGGAGCGCGTGCGGCGGCGTCCGCTCCGTCATCGCGGGGCCGCCATGCGGGGAGGCGGAGGGACTGCATGAGCTTTCTTGCGCCATGGTTTCTGTTGGGCGGCGCGGCGCTCGCACTGCCGGTGATCTTTCATCTCATCCGCCGGACCACGCGACAACGGACCCGTTTCAGCTCGCTGATGTTCCTTCAGCCCACGCCGCCGCGGCTGACACGCCGGAGCCGGCTGGAGGATCTGCTGCTGCTGGCACTGCGGTGCCTCGCGCTCGGCCTCCTGGCCTTTGGGTTTGCCAGACCGTTCCTCAAGGACGCCACGGCAGCCCCGGCGTCCGCCGCCACCGGATCCCCCCGGGTGGTGTTGCTCGACACCAGTGCAAGCATGCAACGCGACGGAGCCTGGGACGCGGCCCGCGAACGCCTCGAGGCCCTCGTGCGTGCGGCGGATCCCATGGACACCGTGGCCGTGTTCACTTTTGACCGGACGGTGGTCCGGCGGGTTGGGTTCGATGCATGGTCCGCGGCGGTCCCGGGAGAGCGGCCCGACCTGGTCGCGCGAGCCTTGGAGACCGTGCGTCCAGGCTGGGGCTCCACGCAACTGGGCGCTGCGCTTATCCAGGCCGCCGATGCGCTGGTTGAGCGGGATGCCGGGGTGGTATCCGAGCAGGGCCGGATCATCGTGATCAGCGATCTGCAGGAGGGCAGCCGGCTGGACACCCTTCAGGCCTACGAGTGGCCGAAGGGCATCGAAGTCGTGTTGTCCGCGGTGCTTCCGAAGCGCGCCGGCAATGCCTCCCTGAATCCCGTGGGTGAGGCTTCGGGAGGCCCAGGGCCCGACGACGGTGCGGTCCGCGTTCGTGTCGGCAATTCCTCCGACGCCCGGGAGGAACGCTTCCAGGTCGGCTGGGCCGGACCTGACGGACGCGAGTTTGTGACGCCGGCCATTGAAGTGTACGTGCCCCCGGGACAAAGCCGTGTGGTGGCTGTGCCGTCTCCAGAACCGGCGCTGCGGGCGGACCGCCTGGTGCTGCAGGGCGACGCCGAGCCGTTCGACAACACCGTGTTCACGGCACCGCCCGGTGCAATCCGGAGCCGGATCCTCTACCTGGGGCCGGAGGCGGCATCGGAGGTTCGCGAGCCGCTTTACTTTTTGCAGCGCGCCCTTCCGGCGACCCCACGCATGACCGTGGAGGTGGTCGCCCGACCGCCGACCGCTGTTCCGGCCCCGGGCGACTGGGAGGACTTCCGGTTGATCGTCGTCACCGACACGGTGGATGTCGCGGTGGCCGACGCGTTGCGTGCCGCTGTGGCGGACGGGCGGACGGTCCTCGCGGCCCCCAGGTCCGCCGCGGCCCTGGCGTCGCTGGCCCCGGTCCTGAATCAATCCTCACTGAGCGTGTCTGAAGCCAGCCCGGCAGGCTATGCCATGCTTGCGGAGATCGAGTTCCGGCATCCGCTGTTCGCTCCGTTTGCCGACCCGCGGTTCAACGACTTCACGCGGCTGCATTTCTGGAAGCACCGGCGGTTGGATGTCGCCGGGATCCCCGGAGCGCGGGTCGTGGCACGATTCGACCGCGGGGATCCCGCACTCGTGGAAGTCCCGGCGGCCTCGGGAACGGGTCGGCTGCTGCTGCTGACTTCCGGGTGGAACCCCGGCGACAGCCAGTTCGCGCTCTCCAGCAAATTCGTTCCATGGATCTTCTCCCTGCTGGAGTTGGCGGGCGTGGTCGCGCCGCCGTCGGGCTCCTTCACCGTCGGGGATGCCATCCCGCGCTCCGCCTGGGGCTCCGGAATTTCCGGGGGGACCCAGGTGATCGGACCGGACGGCACCGCCCATCCCTTCCCCGAAACGGCACAGGGCTTCACCGAGACGGCGCTCCCGGGCCTGTACACGTTGGGTTCGGGTGGCCCGGCGCGGGTGGTGGCGGTCAACCTTGATCCCGCGGAAGGTCGGACTCCACCGCTGGCGGCCGACGAGCTCGAACGCCTTGGGGTCCCGGCGGGCGCGAACGGTTCTGCGGCAGGCGTCCGGACCACCCCGGCGGCGGCACCGCAGCGTCCGGACAGCGTCACCGCCGAAGGCCGGCAGAAGTTGTGGCGCTGGTTTCTGGCAGCCACGTTGGCCCTGCTGCTGGCCGAGACGGCGGTGGCGGGCTTCCTCTCCCGCCGCGCCGCACCAGCGCCCGTGTGAACCATGAATCGCATCGTCATGAACGCCCCCAGGCAACCCCATGATTGACCCGCTGCTCAACGCGCGTCTGGCACCGTTGCTTCGCCGGCTTCGCTGGCGCCGGCTGGGTGCCGGTCTGGCCGGGTGCTGGGCAGGGGTGGCCCTCGCCGGATTGGGCCTGCTCGCCCTGAAGCGGTGGGCGCCCGGGACAGCGCCGTATGCGTTGCCGGCCCTCGGGATCCTCGCGGTGGCCGCGTTTTTCTGGACGGTGCGACACCTCCGGCGGACGCGTCCCGGCATCAATGATGTCGCCGGCTTGATCGAGCGGCGGCATCCGGAGCTGAAGGGGGTGTTGCTCACCGCGGTTCAGCAGGAAGAGGACGCGCCGGGCCGACTCAACTTCCTGCAGCAACAGGTGGTTCTGGGGGCGCTGGAGGCAAGCTTCCGGGGGCGGTGGCGTCGTTGTTTTCCGCTGTGGCAGGTGGCCGGTGCCCAGGCGGCGCAGATCGCCAGTCTGGCGTTGCTGGCGGTCGTGCTGTGGGTTCTGAGGACTCCTGGCGATGCGGCGTCCCGGGGCTCGACGTATGCGGCACTCGCCGATGGCCGGCTGGAAATCACCCCGGGCGATGTGGCGCTGGAGAAGGGGGACAGCCTGGTGGTGCTGGCGCGTTTTGGTGGCGAGGCGCCGCGGCAGGTTGAGCTCGTGGTCCAGACTTCCGGCGAGGTGGAGCGGCGCCTGCCGCTGATCCGAAGTCTTTCGGATCCCGTGTTCGGCGTCAGCATCCCGGATGTCTCAACCGATCTTCGATACCGCGTGGTGCATGACGGCCGGGAGACTCGGGAGTTCACCGTGACCGTGTTTGAGCATCCGCGCCTGGAACGTGCCGACGCCGACCTCAACTTCCCGGACTACACCGGCCTCGAGCCTCGTCGCATTGAGGACACCCGTCGCATTAGCGCGGTGGAGGGCACGCGAGTTGATCTCACCCTGCAACTCAACAAGCCCGTCGTCTTGGCACAATTGGTGGAGCGGACCAATGCGGCGGCTTCCCTCTCCCTGGAGGTTGGCACGAACCGCGCCGTGGCTACCCTGGTCGCCTGGCCCCTGATGCGCAGCGGTCGCTATCAATTGGTGCTCACGGATGCCGACGGACGAACCAACAAGGCGCCGGTGGCCTTTGTGTTTGATGCCCTGCCGAACCGAATTCCGGAGGTCAAGCTGACGCGTCCGCGCGGTGATCAGCGTCCCTCGGCGCTCGAGGAGATGCCGTTCGAGGGCACCGTGTGGGATGACTTCGGAGTCCTTCGGTTCGGACTCGCCTATGCCGTGGGCGGCGGCGGCAGCGTGGACGTGGAGTTGGGCACGGCGGTGCCATCGAAGGAGCGGCGCTCGTTCCAACACGTGGTCCGATTGGAGGATCTCCAGGTGTCACCCGGCGACCTCGTGACGTGGCATCTCTGGGCCGAGGACCTCGGCCCCGATGGAGCGGTGCGAATCACCCGAAGCGACTTGCGGTTCGGAGAGATCCGGCCGTTCGACGAAATCTTCCGTGAGGGTGAGAACATGGAGGGCGAGGGCGGGGATCAGGGCGGTGGCCAGACTCCGGCAACCCGGCTTGCGGAGCTTCAGAAGCAAATCATCAACGCCACCTGGAGGCTGCAGCGTGAGCCCGGCAGCCGCGACGCCTATGTCGCCGATGCCACGGTGGTTCGGGATTCCCAGCAGACGGCTCTTGATCAGGCCCAGGAGGAGGCGGCGGACGCCACGGGTCCGGAGCGGGAGGGTGACTGGGCGCTGGTGGTGCGGTCCATGGAGGATGCGGTGACCCGTCTGACGGCCGCCCTGGATTCCCCCGAATTGCTGGCGAATGCCCTGACCCCGGAACAAACCGCCTATCAGGCCCTGATGCGCATGCAGTCCCGGGAGGTCACCGTGACGCGCGGTCGCAACCGAGGGGGAGGCGGCGGCGAATCCGCAAGTCAGCGTCAGGTGGACCAGCTGGATTTGAAGCAGTCCGAGGATCGCTATGAGACCCAGAGCCAGGCGCGCACGGCGCAGAACCCCGAGCAGCGCGCGCAACTGCAGATCCTCAACCGGCTCCAGGAACTGGCCCGCCGCCAGGAGGACCTCAATGAGCGCCTCAAGGAGTTGCAGGCCGCCCTCGAGGAGGCACGGACCGAAGAAGAACGCGAGGAGGCCCGACGCCAGTTGAAACGTCTCCAGGAGGAGCAGCGCGAGATGCTCGCCGATGTGGACGAACTGCAGCAACGCATGGACCGCCCCGAAAACCAGTCGCGGCTGGCCGATGAGCGCCGGCGTCTGGAGGAAACCCGCGACGAAGTGCAACGGGCCGCAGAGGCCGCGGCCGAGGGGGCGACCCGCCAGGCGGTGGCCTCCGGCACCCGCGCCCAGCGGCAGCTCGAGTCCTTGCGGGATGACCTTCGCCGGCAAAGCGCCAGCCAGTTTTCGGAAGACGTCCGGCAACTGCGTCAGGAGGCGCGCGAACTGGCGCAACGCCAGGAGGACATCGCCCGCCAGTTGGGGGAGGCCCGCGAGCCCGGACGCCGGACTCTGTCGGAGACTCCGGAGCGCCAGGATTTGGCTCGCGAACTGGAACAGCAGCGCGAGCGGGCCACCCGCCTGGTCGGGGAGGCGACCGAGGTGGCGCAACTGGCCGAGCAGGCGGAACCCCTGCTCTCCCAGAAGCTCGAGGAGACCCTGCGCCAGTTTCAGCAGGACGACGCCGGCCTGGCGAAGCAGTGGCAGCAGGAGCTGGCCGAGCGCGGCCAGTTGAGCCAGCGGTTGTACGACCGGTTGCAGGAGACCTCCGGGGAGCCGGGCCAAATTCTCGACATGGCTGCCGAGCTGCTGCGCCTCGGCAACTTCGCGCAGGCGGATCGCGTGGAAGCCCGGGCCCGGGAGGGCATCGTCCAGTTACGCGACGGGGTGGAGCGCGCGGCGGAGAGTGTGCTTGGGGATGAGGCGGAGGCCTTGCGGCGCGCGGCCGGAGAGCTGGATGCGCTGACCGGGGAGCTGGAGCGTGAGCTGGCCGGGGCCGGGGCCGGACAGGAAGGGGAGCCCGGGGACCCGCGCGGGGAACCATCCGCACGCGGCGCCGGTGGCCCCGGTGAGCCCGCCAGCGAACCTGCCCGGCCTGGGACCCCTTCCCTCGCGCAGGGGCCAACGCCGCCTCCTGAATCCGGTGGTCCCCGTCCGGGTGACTCTCCGGCGGATGGGCAGGGGGGCGGCAATCCGCCCGGCCCCCCATCGCCCCAGCGGGGTCAGCGCGGATCGCAAGGCGGGTCCAGCCCCTTCGACTTGCTGGCGGGCGGAGACGATGGGGGAACCGGTGGGGGCGGCCCGTTGACCGGCGGCACCTTTGCGCCGTGGTCCGACCGGCTCCGCGAGGTGGAGGAGCTCGTGGAATCGCCGGAACTCCGCGCCGGCGTGGCCGGTGCCCGGGAGCGGGCGCGGCAGATGCGGGTGGAGATGCGCCGGGACCTCAAGAAACCCGATTGGGCCGTCGTGAGACTCGAAATCCTCAAGCCGTTGGTGGAGGTGCGGCAGCAGATCGCAGAGGAGCTGGCCCGGCGCAGCTCCCGCGAGGCGCTGGTGCCCATGGACCGGGATCCGGTGCCGCATCGCTACACCGAACTGGTCCGGCGCTATTACGAGGAACTGGGGAGGGACCGCTGACGATGTTGATGGCCTCCCTCATCCTGGCCAACCGCCCCTGGCTCCTGCCCGCCCTGACGGCCGCCGGGGTGGCCGCGCTCCTTCTGGCCTGGAGTTATCGGGCCACGCCTCCCGGATGGGTCCGCTGGACCTGCCTGACCCTCAAGGCGGTCGGCATCGCCGCCCTCGCCTTCTGTCTGCTCGAGCCATTGTGGTCGGGGCAGCGGGCACGTCCAGGAGCCAACCGCTTCGTCGTGGTCGCCGACAACAGCCAGGGCCTGGGCATCCGCGACCCCGGAGCCGCGCAAACCCGCGGGGAAACCCTGCGCGAGTGGCTTGATCCGGGACGCCGCGCCTGGCCGGAGCTGCTGGAGCAGACGTTCGAGGTGCGACGTTACCGGTTCGATTCCCGGCTGCAGGCGGTGCCGGATTTTTCCGACCTGGTCTTCGACGGCCGCTCGTCGGCCATCGGCGCAGCCCTGCAGGCGGTCGTCGAACGCAACCGCGGACGCCCCCTTGCGGGCGTCCTGCTGTTCACCGACGGCAATGCCACCGACCTCAAGGGGGCGCTGCCCGACCTCGAAGGGCTCCCCCCGGTGTATCCGGTGGTGGTCGGCGAGCCCGGGGCGCTCCGCGACGTGAGCGTCCTGGACGTCCGCGCCACCCAGACCGCGTTCGAGGATGCGCCGGTCACGGTCGAGGCGGATGTGGCGGCCACCGGATTGGCGGGTCGCGAGGTGGTGGCGCGGCTGACCGATGCCGCGGGACGGACGGTGGGTGAACAGGTGCGCCAGGTTCCGAACGACCCCGCGCCGCTCACCTTCCGGTTCCAGCCGAAACCCGAGGGGCTGGGGGTGGTGTTCCACCGGTTCAGCGTGGCGGTGGCCGGAGTGGCGGACGAAGCGGAGGCCGAGGCCACCCTCGCCAACAACAACCGGGTGGTGGCGGTGGACCGCGGACGGGGACCCCACCGGATCCTTTACGTCACGGGACGCCCAAACTGGGAGTTCAAGTTCCTCAACCGCGCGCTTCAGGAGGATCCGCAAGTGCAACTGGTCGCGTTGATCCGGGTGGCGCGTCGCGAGCCGAAGTTTGAGTTCCGCGGGCGGGCCGGCGAGACGAGCAACCCGTTGTTCCGCGGATTCGGGGAACAGTCGCCCGAGGAGGTCGAGCGCTACGATCAGCCGGTGCTGGTGCGCTTGAACACCCGCGACGAACTGGAGCTGCGCAGCGGTTTTCCAAAAATCCCGGAGGAGCTCTACGGGTACCAGGCGGTGATCGTGGACGACCTGGAGGCCGCATTCTTCCAGCCCGACCAGCAGTTGCTGGTTCAGAAATTCGTGTCGGAACGTGGCGGTGGGTTCCTGATGCTGGGCGGTGCCGAATCGTTCCATCAGGGCGGTTATCACCGCACGCCGATCGGAGACCTGCTGCCGGTGTATCTCGACCGCCGGGCCGATGCCGCCCCATCGGTTCCCCGCCGCCTCGTGCTGGCGCGCGAAGGCTGGCTCCAGGCCTGGGCGCGGCTGCGCGATACGGAGGGCGGGGAACGCGAAATGCGGGACGCCATGCCGCCGTTTCTCGTGATCAACCGCCTCGGCGACATCAAACCGGGGGCCAGTGTCATCGCCACCGCGGCCGACGAGGCGGGCGGCGAAGTCCCGGCGCTCGTGGTGCAACGCTTCGGACGCGGACGCGTCGCGGCCCTCACCATCGGCGATCTCTGGCGTTGGGGGATGCGTGACGCGAGTTCGCATGCCGACATGGACCGCATGTGGCGCCAGCTCGCCCGGTGGCTGGTGGCCGATGTACCCCGGCCGGTGGAACTGACCGCCGAGGCCGTCCCGGGCGACCCCAATGGTGCCATGCGCCTGGAGGTGCGGGTCCGGGATCCGAAGTTCCAGCCGATGGACAATGCGGACGTCATTTTGGAGATCCAGCCGGTGCTGATCGCCAGCAGCGAGCCCGGCGCCACCAACGTCCTGCGCCTGCCGGCCGAAGCGTCCGTCTCCGAACCCGGCCTTTACGAGGCGGTGTACGTGCCCCGGCTCACCGGCGGGTTCCGGGCCACGGCCGTCGCCATGAACCCGGTTGGCGCCGAGGTCGGGCGCGCCGAGGCCGGCTGGAGCACGGACCTTGCCGCCGAAGAGTTCCGATCTTTGGAACCCAATCTGCCGCTGCTGGAGTCCATCGCCCGTCAGACCGGGGGCGAGGTGATTCCTGCCGGCCGCCTGGAAGCCTTCGTGCGCGATCTCCCGGAGCGTCGGGCGCCGGAGATGGAATCCTGGTCCCGCCCGCTGTGGCATACCCCGGCCATGTTTGCCCTGGCCCTGGGCTGTCTGGTCACGGAATGGGGATTGCGTCGCTGGAGGGGATTGCCGTGATCCGGGCCTCAAGGCTGCTGTGGACGATGCTGGCCCTGCCGGCGCTGGCCTCGTCCACCCTGCCCGCCCCGGCCACGGACGAGCCGAACGACATTCCGGCACTGGTGCTGGTGATCGGAGCGGCGGGAGAACCGGAGTACGCGACGAACTTCGTTCAGCAGGCGGCCGCCTGGACCCGGGCTGCGGCGCAGGCGGGGGCACCGCTGACGGTGATCGGAATCGGCGGGGACACGGGGATTCCCGACCGCGACCGGCTGCAAGCGGCCGTGGCAGCCGCAGGCACGGAATCCCGCCCCCTCTGGCTCGTGCTGATCGGCCATGGCACCTGGGATGAGCGCGACGCCCGGTTCAACCTGCGCGGACCCGACGTGTCGGCGGCCGAGCTCGCCAGCTGGCTGATGCCGGTGGAGCGTCCGGTTGCAGTCATCAACACCGCCTCGGCCAGCGCCCCCTTCCTCAAGGCGCTCGCCGGCACCAACCGCGTCGTCATCACCGCCACCCGCAGCGGCGCGGAGGTCAATGCCACCCGGTTTGGACTTCCGTTCGCCGAGGCGCTTACGGATCCGGCGGCCGACCTTGACCACGACGGACAGGTGTCACTTCTGGAGGCCTTCATCGCCGCCTCGAGCCGCGTCGCCGAGTGGTATGCGACGGCCGGCCGCCTCGCCACCGAACACGCCCTGCTCGAGGACTCCGGCGACGGTCTGGGCACGCCCGCCGACTGGTTTCGCGGCGTCCGCGCGGTCAAGCAGGCGCGGGAGGGCGCATCCACCGACGGCGGATGGGCGCGCACGCTCGTCCTCGTGCGCAGCCCCGGGGAACAGGCCCTTGGGGCGGAGGTCCGGATGCAACGCGACGCCCTGGAACGGGAGCTGGAGGCCCTCCGGGAGCGCAAAGCCTCCCTCGAACCCGCGGCCCATGCGCAGGCGCTGGAATCCGTCCTGCTCAGGCTGGCTCGCCTCTACGAGGAGGCCGAACCGGCCGATCCGCCCCCGGGATCGCAGGCAGCCGCTCCCGCGGGACCCGGAACCGACTGAGGGCGCGGAAACGGCGTCGTCACTTGAGGAGCGTTCGGGCGATTCCTAGGATGCAGCCATGAAGCAAACCCCGTGGGCGCAGTTGCAGGCGAACTTCCTCACCGGACTGGCCGTGGTCCTGCCGGCGGTCATCTCCATCGCGGTCCTCGTCTGGCTTTTTGGCACCGTCTCCAACATCACGGACACGCTGCTGTTCGCCGTCCCCAGGGAATGGAAGTACGTCAACGGAGTTCGGGGCGACATCCACTGGTACTGGAGCCTCGCCGCGCTGACCCTGGCCATGGCCTTGGTGACGTTCCTGGGGGCGCTCGCCCGGCACTACCTTGGCAAAAAGCTGATCCAGACCGGGGACATCATCCTGCTGCGGGTCCCCCTGCTGAACAAGATCTACAGCACGGTGAAGCAGGTGAAGGAGGCTTTCTCCGGCAACAAATCCTCGTTCCAGCAGACGGTGCTCGTCGAGTTCCCGAGACCGGGCATGTACTCTCTCGGGTTCCTCACGGCGGACCAGCAGAACGAGATCCAGGCGCGGACACCCCGCGAGGTTTGGAGCGTCTTCATCCCCACCACGCCCAATCCAACAACCGGATTCCTCCTGTTCCTTCCGGAGGAGGAGTTCACCCGCCTCGACATGTCGGTGTCCGATGCCATCAAGTGCATCATCAGCCTGGGCACGGTGGCGCCCGACTACGTCCGCCCCGACCCGGCGCAAGCGCCGGTCGGAACCCGGTTGCGCGGCGGGCCTGCGGAGGCGAAGGACGTCCGGAACCTCGCGGCCTGACCGCTTCCGGTTGCCATCCGGGCGCTCCCGAAGTCTTATGGAGTCGGCGTATGGCGAGTTCACCAATTACCTTAAAGCCGCGGTCTCCCGACACCGGATTCCTCCCGATGTCCCGGACGGAGATGGACGCGCGCGGCTGGGACGCGGTGGATGTGCTCCTGATCACGGGTGATGCCTATGTGGATCACCCGTCCTTCGGTGCCGCGATGATCGGCCGGGTGCTCGAGGCGATGGGCCTGCGCGTCGGGATCATCGCACAGCCCGACTGGACCCGCATCGAGTCCATCCAGGTCCTGGGCACGCCGCGGCTCTTCGTTGGAGTGACCGCGGGGAACCTCGACTCGATGCTGTCGAACTACACCGCCGCCCGGCACCGGCGGAAGGAGGACGTCTACAGCGCCGGCGGCGTCCCGGGACTGCGCCCCAACCACGCCGCCGTGGTCTATTCGCAGATGTCCCGGCGCGCCTTTCCCGGGGTCCCCGTGGTCCTGGGCGGCATGGAGGCCTCCATGCGTCGTGTCGCCCACTACGACTACTGGGAGGACAAACTCAAGCCGTCCATCCTGGCCCACGCCAAGGCCGATGTCCTCGTCTACGGCATGGGCGAGGTGGCGGCCCGCGAGATCGTCACGCGCCTCCGGGAGGGACGCCGGGATTTCGGGGGCATTCGCGGCACGGCGGTTTTTCTCGGCGCCAGGGCCGCGGCGACGGCGGACCTTTCCGATGCCATCGTGCTGCCCTCCTGGGAGGACCTCCAGGCCGACAAGACCCACCTGCTCCGCCTCACCAAGGTGGTGGAGGCCCAACAGACCCCGTACAGCGGACGCCGCCTGGTCCAGTGGCACGGCAATCGGGTGCTGCTCCAGGAGCCTCCGGCGTTTCCAGTGGACGGGCCCGACCTGGACGCGCTCTACGAGCTGCCCTTTATGCGGATGCCCCATCCCAGCTACCGGGAACCGGTGCCGGGATTCGCAACCATCAAGGATTCGATCATCGTCTCGCGCGGTTGTCCCGGTGGCTGCACGTTCTGCGGCCTGGGCTTTCACCAGGGCAAGTTCCTCTCGAGCCGGAGCGTGGACTCCGTGCTCAAGGAGATCCGGCGCATCAGCGAATCCGACGGCTTTCGAGGCACCATCTCGGACCTCGGCGGCCCGACGGCCAATCTCTTCGGCGCGCGCAACGGCCACGACGAACGATGCCGGAGCTGTCACCGGCCCAGTTGTCTCTGGCCCTCGATCTGTCCGGTGCTCGAACTCAACGAACCGGCCGGGCTCGACCTCCTGCGCGGGGCGCGGCAGCAGCCGGGGGTGAAGCACGTGTTTGTGCAGTCCGGCATCCGGATGGACGTCGCGCTGCGCACCCCGGAGTACACCCGAGAGCTGGTCCAGAACCATGTCTCCGGCCACATGAAGGTGGCCCCCGAGCACATGCATCCGGAGGTGCTGCGCCGCATGCGCAAACCGGCGGGCGATTTCCCCTCCTTCATGGAGAAGTTCTTCGAGCTGAGCGCCGAGGCCGGCAAGGAGCAGTATCTCGTGCCCTACTTCATCTCGAGCTTCCCGGGATGCACGGAGAAGGAAATGGGTGCGGTCGAGCAGTTCCTCAAACAGGAGCGATGGAACCTGCAACAGGTGCAGGACTTCATCCCGCTGCCGATGACCGGGTCCGCGGCCATGTACGTCACCGGGCTCGACATCAACACCGGCAAACCCATCCCGGTGGTGCGGAACGCCGGCGACCGGGAGCGCCAGAAGCGCATGCTGAGGCCGAATCCGGCGCAGCAGACCCGTCCGTGCGGCGGTCGCGGCGCCGGCCGCCCCCTCCCGGCCGCCACCGGACCGCAGCTCGATACCGTGGACTGAGCGATGGCGTGGCTGGGTGGATCGGCCCTCAGGAAATCCTTCGCCCCGGGGCGTCGGCCACGATAGGGTGACCCGCTCGTTGCCGCGTTGATGAAAGTCGTGATCTTGTGCGGCGGACTTGGCACGCGCCTGCGCGAGGAGACCGAGTACCGTCCGAAGCCGATGGTGCCCGTGGGGGGCCGCCCCATCCTCTGGCACATCATGAAGCTGTACGCGGCCGCCGGACACCGCGAATTCGTCCTCTGCCTTGGCTACAAGGGCGAAGTCATCAAGGACTACTTCCGCAACTACCTCTGGAATACTTCCGACGTCACGCTGACGCTCGGGCGCCATCCCAGAATCCAGTATCACACCGGGCACGACGAGGAGGACTGGACCGTGACGCTGCTGGAGACGGGCCTGGAGACCCAGACAGGTGGCCGCCTGCGCCGGGCACTGTCCCATGTGACGGACGACACCTTTCTGTTCACCTACGGCGACGGGTTGACCGATGCCGACCTGAACGGCGCGGTGGCCTTTCATCAATCCCACGGTGCCATCGCCACCGTCACGGCCGTGAAGCCATCCGGCCGTTTCGGTGAGCTGGCCATGGACGGCCGGACGATCACGGCATTCCGGGAGAAGCCCGAGCAGGAGGCCGCCTACATCAGCGGGGGATTCATGGTGCTGAACCGCCGGATCGGCGACTACCTGGAGGGGGGCGATGCCTGCGTCTTCGAGCGGCGCCCGCTCGAACGGCTGGCGCATGAAGGACAGCTCAAGGCGTTCACCCACGACGGCTTCTGGCAGTGCATGGACACCTACCGGGAGCAGCAGATGCTTGAGGGCCTCTGGCAGCGCGGTGCCGCGCCCTGGAAGCGCTGGTGACGCCCGTGCCCGTTTTCTTCCCTTTGTGAGCGCTTCACCGATCACCACCGACTATCTCGTTCTCGGCGGCGGCATCATCGGCGTGTGCGTCGCACGCGAACTGCGGCGTCGGTTTCCCGGGCGCAGCGTGCTCCTGGTGGAGAAGGAGCGGCAGGTGGGACTCCATGCCTCCGGCCGCAACAGCGGCGTGCTGCACGCGGGATTCTATTACTCGGCGGACTCCCTGAAGGCCCGGTTTTGCCGGGATGGCAACCGGGCGTTGCGGGGGTACATCCAGTCCCGGGGCCTCGCCCTGAATCCGTGCGGCAAGCTGGTGGTGGCGCGGTCGGAGGCGGACCTGCCCCAACTGGACGAGCTGCTGCGACGGGGCACGCGGAACGGGGTGGAGCTGCATCCGGTGAGTGCCGCCGAGGCGCAACGGATCGAGCCGCGGGCCCGGACCCATGAACGGGCGATCTGGTCGCCGAACACCGCGACGGCGGACCCGGCGGAGGTGATGGCCGCCATGCGCGGGGATGCGGAACGGGAGGGCATCCGGTTCTGGACCGGCACCGCCTATGCCGGGCGCTCCGGGGACCGGGTGATCACGACAGCCGGAGCGGTGGACGCCGGCTACGTGGTCAACTGTTCGGGACTGTATGCCGACCGTGTCGCGCTCGATTTTGGTTTCTCGCAACGATACCGGATCCTGCCGTTCAAGGGCCTGTACCTGTACAGTTCGGAACCGGCCGGCGCGTTTCGCACAAACCTCTACCCCGTGCCCGACCTGCGAAACCCGTTCCTGGGGGTGCACTTCACCGTCACCGTGGACGGGCATGCCAAGATCGGACCGACCGCCATTCCGGCCTTCTGGCGCGAGCAGTACACCGGGCTCGACCGGTTCGACCCGCTGGAGTTCGCGGAGATCGCCTGGCGGGACCTTGGGCTGTTCCTCTTCGCCGGATTTGATTTCCGCCGCCTTGCGATTGAGGAGCTCCGGAAGTATTCGCGGTCCCACCTCGTCACCCTGGCCTCCGAACTGGCCACCGGAGTACGGGTGACCGACTACACGAAGTGGGGTCGTCCGGGGATTCGCGCCCAACTCATGGACATCCGCACCCGGAAGCTGGAGATGGACTTCGTCATCGAGGGCGATGCCCGGTCGCTGCATGTGCTCAATGCGGTCAGCCCCGCCTGGACCTGTGCCCTGCCCTTCGCCTCCCACGTCTGCGACCGCATTGCCGGGCTCACCGGCTAATCCAGGACACCCCCGCCGCGTCGGCTGGTCAGTTCTCGAATGTAAATTTACGATTGACAATTTTTCAGAATTTGAGAGAAGGCGGTCCATCCATCCCGTGGTCCGCCATGAACTGCTCCCCCCGCCTGCTGGTCGCCTGCCTCGGTGGGTGTGCCGTTCTCCAAAGCGCCGAACTCATTCCGGTCTCGGTCGGACATCCCGACCGGGTCCCTCCCCTCAGTGCCAGCGGTCCGTCCGGGTCCCCTGTCTTCGCCGACAGCGGCCGCACGGTCTTCTTCCTCAGCAGTGCCACGGACCTGACGCACCCGGATGCGGCCCAAAACCCGGCGGTGCTGAATCTGTTTGCCCGGGACCTTGTCACCGGGTCGGTGAAGCGCATCTCCATCGCGGGCAGCCCTGAGGGGGAGCGGGGATCCGTGTATGGTTATGCCGTCTCCGCGGACGGAAGGCGGGTCGTGTTCTCCCGCTCGGGAAGCGACCCGGCACTCGGCGATACCAACGGGGTGGCCGATATCTACTGGCGGGACCTCGAGAGCGACACCACCCGGCTGCTCAGCGTCCGCGACGACGGTGAAGGCGCGGGCAACGGGCCGTCTCAGGATCCGATGATTTCCGCAGACGGCCGCTACGTGGTGTTTGAGACCGCGGCGACGGACCTTGAGGCGGAGCCCTCGGCCGATTCGGGATCCCGGGTTTACCTGCGGGACCTGACGGATGGCACGCTGGTACGCATCCACAGGACGGTGGACGAACAGCCGGAGCCTGCTGCGCAGCCCCTGATCAGTGCCGATGGTTCCGTGGTTGTCTATGCGACCGAGCGGACCCAGCACCCATTGGACACCGGACTGCGTGTCTGGCAGCGCGCCACAGGCATCGCGGAGGCCATCCACTTGCCCGAATTTGACGGTACACGCGTCCTCGGGTGGAGCGGCCTCCCGGACCCGGTGCTTGGTGACGACGGTCGAACGCTGGCCTTCGCGGTGCTGATGATGGACCAGAACAACCATTCCGAGACCAGCATCTGGTGGTTGGACCTCGAGTCCGGTGAGCTCCTACGGGTTTTCGGGAACGAGCCACTCAGCCTCTGGACCCTGATGGGCGGCACTTTGTCGTCTTCGGCTGACGGCCGCTCCCTGGCGTTCAGCCTCGAGTCGGCCGATGCCGCCGAACCGAGATTCCGGAGCCACATTTGGAAACACGGCGCAGGCCTCTTCACGCTCGGCGAGCTGGTGGAGGCATCCGGGCCCTCCGGCAACGAACCGGTCGCTTCCGAGCCGGTTCTGAGCCCCGACGGCACCCGGTTGCTATTCGTTTCTGAACAAGCGTTCCCGGAGGCCGGGGTGACGGAGTCCGGCGTGCGGCGTCTGTATCACCGGGTGCTGGCGACCGGCGCCACAAGGTTGCTCGATGAGGCGCCGGGCATTGGCATCCCCCGCTTCAGTCCCGACGGCACCCGGGTGGTTTTTGAGACCACGAAACCGGAGGCCGGAGGCGACGACCCACAGGAACTGGGCATCCTCATGGTTTCCCTCACAGATTTCGAACGGGAGCTGGTATCGCGGGTTATACCCGGGGACGGTCAGACGACCCGCATGGCCTCCGGCATCAGCACCAGCGGTCCCGGGATCAGCGATGACGGCCGCCGGTTGGCGTTCATCAGCCTCGCCGATGACGTCGTTCTCCACGACCGCAATCGGCTTCCCGACCTGTTCGTGTTTCACCGCGATGGACGGACCAACGAACTGGTGTCCCAGGGGCCGGATGGTTGGGCCACAGGCCGGGTGGACCAGGCGGCCCTGTCGGGTCAGGGGAACCACGTCGTTTTCCTCCAGACCCCTCCCGGCCCGATCGGTGAGATCTGGCAGCGTTATCCCCGGGTCCATGTACGCGACCTCGTCGCAGGCACGACCACGGAGATCGCTGAGGTGGACGCCTCCGGCCATCCCATCATGGGGCCCTGTGAGCACCCGGTGATCAGCGCCGACGGTCGTTACGTGGCGTTTTACTTTACGGAGGTTCGGTTGGAGCCTCTCGAACCCGACGGACCGTTCCAGGCCGTTGGGGTGCGCAGGAGCGTCAAGGTGAAGGAGCTCGAGACGGGGCACACCTGGTCGGTGGACTCGTGGTCCGGCTTTCGGCCGCCGCAACTGGCCAATGACGGTTCGACGTTGCTTTGTGATTTCGCTGGCAACCGATGGCAGGTGTTCCACCGCCACGGAAACTCGTGGCAACCTGGATTGCAGGTCGTGGCGAGTTTCGTCCGGCTGAGCGCCAACGGCAGGTTCCTTTTCGTAAGCCAAAGCGGATTCCCGGAATCCAGCAGGGGCCTGTTTGTTATGGAAGCCCGGTCTGGATCGGAACGCCGCCTCCTCGAAGGTCCGTTGTCCCAGATCAGCGAATTCCAGGCGACGCCCGATGGTTCGATGCTCACCTATGTCCGCAGGACCCGGCCTGCGGACCCGGCTCTCGATGGCCCGCGGCAGATCTACACGCTCTCGGTCGCCACCGGACAGGAGGAATTGATCAGCACGACCCCGGAGGGCGAACCCGGGTCGGCCGACAGTCGGGATCCGCGGATCAGCGCGGGCGGGCGCTACGTGGTCTTTCGCAGCGATGCCCCGGACCTAGTGGCCGGAGACACCGAAGGGGTCCCGGACGTGTTCCTTCGCGACCGCTATACGGGGACCACACGAAGGCTCTCGCAAACCGCGGAGGGCCTCGGCGGCGTGCTGAATTCCTCGCGTCCCGACATCAGCAAGGACGGCGCCTGGGTGGCGTTCACCACTTTCGCCAGCAATCTCCTTCCGGGCGACGGCAACGGCCTCGGCGACGTGGTCCTGACGCCGGTGCCGCAGGTTGCGGCTCCCGACACCGACGCGGACGGTCTGCCAGACGGATGGGAACTGGATCACTTCGGATCCCTCGGCCGGGACGGTGCCGGCGATGCGGACGGCGACGGCTACACGGATCTTGAGGAATACCTCGCCCGCACGCATCCGGGGGAGGGCACCTTGCACCCCTCCCTGGCAGTCAGGCTCGGTTCCCATTCGGAGGGAGCTTTTGAATGGCCGTCGCATGCAGGTGTGGCCTATCAGGTCCAGCGACGCCCGCACCTTGTGGGCGGGTCGAATGCCGGGTGGGAGGACGTCGGCCCGTTGCTCCAGGGTTTTGAGGGCCGGATGTGGACGCGGATCGTGGTCGAAGCGGGCTACTTCAGAGTTCAGATCCGGCCCCGGGTCCCGGACGACCAGGCTCCATAGCCCGGGCCCCCCAACCAGGGAGCGGGTGCGGAACCAGGACATGGTGTCCCGACGTGTTGTCACCCGATCGAAGCGAGGCAACTCTCCAGGCAGCGGCCGTGGATGCCGGCTGGGCGGTGGCTTCCGCAACGTCCCATCCCGGGTCGCCACGACATGACCTCCCCATCGCGTTCGCTGGTCCTGGTGCTCGGCGACCAGTTGGACGCAGGATCGGCTGCGTTCGACGGCTTCGACCCGGCGCTTGACGCCGTCTGGATGGCAGAGGTCGTGGAGGAATCCACGCACGTCTGGACCCACAAGGCCCGCATCGCCCTCTTCCTCACGGCCATGCGGCACTTCCGCGATGCGTTGCGTAAACGCGGCTTCCCCGTTCACTACCGGGCGCTGGAGGACGCGGACAATGCGGGTTCGCTCGCCGCGGAATTGATCGCCATCGCCAGGCGCCTGCGTCCGCAACGATTGATCGTTGTCGAACCGGGTGAGTGGCGCGTGGAGCAAAGCCTGCGGTCGGCGGCCGGTCGGCTGGGGTTGGAGCTGGAGATCCGTGCCGACCGCCATTTCCTCTGTTCCCGCGAGGAATTCGCCGCGCATGCGAACGGGCGGAAGCAACTGCGCATGGAGTTCTTCTATCGCGAAATGCGGCGCCGGACCGGCATCCTCATGGACGGCGAACAACCGGAGGGGGGCGCCTGGAACTTCGACGCGGACAACCGTGCGAGTTTCGGCCGGAACGGTCCGGGCGAGGTTCCCGAGGCCGTGGGCTTTCCGCCGGACCCGATCACGCGGGAGGTTCTGGTCCTGGTGGAAAAGCGCTTTGCCAGCCATCCCGGCAGCCTCAGCCGCTTCGACTGGCCGGTCACGCCTGCCCAGGCGCAGACCGCCTTGCAGGACTTCATCCGGCATCGCCTTGCAGGCTTTGGGAAGTATCAGGATGCCATGTGGAGTTCCGGCGAACGCCTTGCGGCACGGCCGTATCTCTTTCACTCGCGCCTCAGCGCGGCGATGAACCTGAAACTCCTCGACCCGCGCACGGTCCTCGCCGCCGCCGGAGAGGCCTATCGCAAGGGCCGCGCACCGCTGGCAGGCGTGGAGGGCTTCATTCGCCAGATTCTCGGGTGGCGGGAGTTCGTGCGCGGCATCTACTGGCGTTTCATGCCGGACTACCTCGAGTTGAACGTCCTCGACGCGCAACAGCCGCTCCCAGATTTCTACTGGACGGGGCGGACGGAAATGAACTGCCTGCGCGAAACCATCGGTCAGACGCTGGAGTCCGGCTACGCGCATCACATCCAGCGGCTCATGGTCACGGGGCTCTTCGCGCTGCTCCTCGGCGTGAAGCCGCAGGCGGTTCACGAGTGGTACCTCGCCGTTTATGTGGACGCGGTCGAGTGGGTGGAACTGCCGAACACCCTCGGCATGTCGCAGCACGGCGACGGCGGTCTGATGGCCAGCAAGCCGTATGTTGCCTCCGGGAAATACATTGAGCGCATGAGCAACTACTGCGCGGGCTGCCGGTATGATCCGGGGCAATCCACGGGCGGGAATGCCTGTCCGTTTACGACGCTCTACTGGGACTTCCTCCGGCGACACGAGAAGTTCCTCGCCGGGAATCAGCGCATGCGGATGCAGTTGAACAACCTCGCCCGCCTCGACGCATCCAAGCGAAACGCCATTCAGCAGCGGGCGACACAAGTCCGCGCCGCCTGCTGCCGCCCCACGGCAGCGGATTAGAACCCTGTGACGCTGCAACAACGAAGACTCGCCCGCAGCCGCCTGGGGCTCGGCATCACGAACGTCGGCTTCTGGGTGCTGTTGGCGGCCGGCGGCCTTTTCTGGTTGGCCGGCCGTGACACCCGCGGTCTGGACCTGTTTCGCCTTGGCGTGATCCTTTTGACCGCGGTCGCCGCGCAGTCGGTGTTCGATTTCGTCGGAGGGGCATGGCTGATGCCCGAACCCCGGCCCTCGGTGAAGACGTTCCTCCGGGGCTGGGCGCCGGGCGCGGTCGCCCACACGCTGGTGCTGGCCGGCGTGGGACTTCTGAGCTATGCGAGTTTCCAGCGGTCCGGCGGGTTCTGTCCTGCCATCGGGGCTGCGACGGCGGGGCTGGCCCTCGGCCGACGGCACCTCCTCCGCGCAGTGGCCGGTGTTTCCACTGCTGAAATGCAACGCGCCATCGAGCCGCTACCGGAGTCCGCCCTGTAGTGAAGACCTTCCACCCCAATCTTCAGAATCAGGCCCATTCTCTCTCTTTTCCTTCTCCAGTTGCGAAAGTCGGGTTAAGGCCGCCCGTCCGGTGCGGGAGGGGCGACCCTCGGGAACCGCCGGCAGGGGGCGCGGGTGGTCCGGGGCCTTGCGCAACTGCCGGAGGGGTCGCCACCCGGAATTCACCCCGGTCCCCCAAGGGATCCCGGTTCCGGGACGGGTGGCACTTCCACCCGGATCCTGAGCCCCTGAGGTTTCAGGTCTTCCACTTCGAGTTCACCGCCGAGCATTCGTGCCCGGGCGCGCATGCTGGTCATGCCCACCCCCACGGACGTCGCCGTCTCCCGGGATTCCGCCCGCAGGCCGCGACCGTCGTCCTCGATGACCAGCAGCAATCGGTCGGGCCCTTCATGCAGTCGCAGGACGGCGCGGGTGGCTCCCGAATGGCGGGCGATGTTGGTCATGGCTTCCTGGCAGATCCGGAACAGGTGGGTCTCCACCTCCTCAGGGAACCGGCGCTCCGTGTTGGAATGGCACACGACCTCGATGTTCATGCGCTCGGAGGACCTCGAAGCCAGCCATCGCAGGCTGGCCTGAAGCCCGAGGTCGTCGAGAATCACCGGCCGCAGCAGCTGGGAGAGCTCCCGCACGTTGCGAATGGATTCATCCACCAGCGCGAGACAATCGCCGCGCACCGCCTCCAGGTATTGATGGCGTTCCGGGATCAGGCTGGCCCGCAGGGCCGCGAGGGATTGGCCCAGCTCGTCGTGCAGTTCGTGCGAGAACCTCCGGGCGGCCTCCTCCTGGGTCTGAAGCATGTGCCGTGAAACGCGGTTCAACTCGCCGGTTTGCCAGTGCATCACCCGGATCGTGCGGTTTACAAAGCCGATCGTCACTAGGGCGCAGATCACCGACAGGCCAAGCCCCAGTCCCAACAGCCAGGTCGCCCGATCGCCCAGGCTCTTGGACTGCCGCTCAATGTCGCGCTCCATTTCCGTCAGCCGGCGCGAGCTGGCATGGATGATCCGGTCCACGAGCCGCCGCATCCGGTCATGATGCTCAAGGAGCGGTTGCACCGCCCCGGGCGTGCTCGGCAGACCGCCGCTGAAGGACCGGTGGGCTGCCTCGGTGAACAGACGGACCTGGTCGTCCAGCTCCTTCCACAAGTCGTGGTGGGGCGAGTTGTGCTCGTCCTGGAGGCGTTGGGCAATCTGAAGCCGGGTATGATCCAGTTGTTCGAGGAGACCGGCCTGCGCCTCCGGGGATACATCCTGCTCCATCAGCTGTCGCAGCAGTCTCGCCATAGCGGTCTCCTCCAGTTGGACATCATGAACCAGACGCGCGATGCCCAGTTGATCGTGGGTCATCTGGGTTGCCGTCGCACGGATGCGCCGGTTGTGCCCGACGGCGAGCAGGGCAGCGACCCCGAGCAGGAGGATGACGAGCAGAAATCCCGCCGCGAGCGTCCGCTGGATGTTTGGCTCCGGGAGTTTCGGAACTCGATGGCCCACGCGTTGAGATCCTCCTAGTGAATCAACCCCTTGCGCAGCGCGAACCGCACCAGTTCGGCGACGGAATGCAGGTTGAGCTTCTCCATGATCCGCCCCCGGTGGGCCTCAACGGTGTACACGCTCAGCCTCAGCGCCGTGGCAATCTCCTTGTTGGTCCTGCTCTCGGCAATCATCTGGAGCACTTCGCGTTCGCGGGGCGAGAGCAGATCCACCGGGTCCGTCACGTGGCGCCGGTAATCCTCGATCACGGCGTCACTGACCGCGGGGCTCAGCCACCCATGGCCCTGGGCCACGGCGCGGACCGCCGCCAGGAACTCCTGTTCCCCGCTGTCCTTCAGCAGGTATCCCTTGGCCCCGGCCCGAAGGGTCTCCCGGACGTAGACGGCGTCCTTCTGCATCGAAAGCGCGAGGACCCGGATCAGGGGATGGCCGCGGACGATCTGGCGGGTGGCCTCGATCCCGTTGAGCCCCGGCATCGCGATGTCCATGACCACCAGATTGGGGTTCAACGCGGAGGTCAACTCGATGGCCTGCCGGCCGTTCGAGGCCTCACCGACCACCTCGAGATCACGCTGCGCCGTGAGGATCATGCGAAAACCGTTCCGGACTACGGCATGGTCATCGACCAGCAGGATCCGGATCCGGTGGGTCTGGATTGAGGACATGCCCGGTGGGAACCTAGGCCCCGCTCACCCGCGAAGGCAATGGGGGCCATTGAGGGGCGGCCGGCCCGTGAGGCTGCGCGCCTCGGGGCCGCGACTTGCGGTGGGGCAGGCCTTCGGCGAGCCCTGCACCTCGAAACCAGCTCCCGCGTCGCCCGTCGTGGGGCGCACGGCTCGTTGAAAACTCGCCCCGCCCGGTTTGGGTCGTGGTTCTTTTGAAACGGGGCGCTTCCGCAGCGGCGGGGGTGGCGGATCCGGCCGCGGCAGGCCTCCGGCCTCCGGAACCTCCGCCGCGTCACCCTCCACGGGGGACCCGGCCGGGGCACGATGGCGGACCACCGAATTCATCTCGGGGCCGTTGAGGCTGTGTTGGCCACCACCGGCGCGGCGGGCCGGCCGGCCCTCGTTTCAACCGCCCCGCCGCCGAGGGCCCTGTAGGCATTGATGCCGGCCGTCAGCCGTGCCCACTGAAGTTCCACCAGTTCCATGCGTGCCTCGAGGGCTTCCCGCTGGGTCAGGAGGACCTCGGTGTAATCCGCGCGGGCGGCGCTGAAGAGGGACGAGGAAAGGGTCACGGAGTCCGTGAGGGCTTCCGCCTGCCCGAGTTTGAGTTCATATTCCTGCTCAACATTCCGGATGCGGGACAATTCGTTGACCACCTCCACGTAGGCCTTCAGGACGCTCTGCTGGTAGCGGTAGACCGCCGCGACCTGGTTGGCCGAGGCGCCCTGGAATGCGGCCCGGATGGCGCTGCGATTGATGAGGGGACCCACGAGGTTGGCCGCGGCTCCGTAGACCATGTTCTCCTTGGCGAAGATCGGCGAGCCGAACGTGAACGACTCGAGTCCGACCAGCGCCGACACGCTGAGTGCCGGATAGAAGCGCGCTCCGGCCGCCTTCACATCGAGTCCCGCAGCGATCAACTCCAATTCGGCTTTCCGGACGTCCGGCCGGTTCCGCAGGAGATCGGACGGAATCCCCGCCTGCAGCGGGGCCAGCACCGCCGGGTCGAGGCCGCCGGAGCTGCGGCGGACGGGTTGTGGATAGCGGCCTGCGAGGCCGTTGATCCTGTTCTCGGTCTCGACGATCCGCTGCCTCAATTGGAAGAGCCGGCCCCGGTTCTTGAGCACTTCCGCCTCGAACCGTCGCACGGCCAGTTCGGTGACCCGGCCTGCCGCCTTCTTCTGGCGGATGGATTCCAGTGCCTGTTCCTGGATTTCGAGCATGCGCTCAACGATGCCCAGCAGCGCATCAAGGGAGACGAGCTCGTAATAGGAGGCCGCCAGCTCGGATACGAGGTGCGTGACCGCAAAGCTCCGCCCCTCGCGGGTGGCGAGATAGCGCTGGACCGCCGCGTCCCGCTCGTTGCGGAGCCTTCTCCAGATGTCCACCTCCCATTCAAACTCGGCTGCAGCGGCGTAGTTGGGAAGAAACTCCGGATTGGGCGTCCCCGGCTGGATCTCCACATCATTCTCGACCGCTCCCTGCACGGTGTTGCGTGAAGCCTTCTCGGCGCCGGCGCCGCCGCCCAGGGTGACAAACGGGAACAGGGCGCCCTTGCGGGCCCCGACCTCGGCCCGGGACGCGGCCACCTCCTGGAGCAGGATCTGGATCTCCTGGTTGTTGGTGAGCGCCGTCGAAATCAGCTCGTCCAATGCGGCGTCCCGGAAAAAGTCACGCCAGCCGGGAATCTCCTTCTGGCGCATTTCCGCCGTGCCAGGAAAGGATTCCGGGAGCAGCGGGGTCCTGTCCGGCAGGGGGGCCGGATCCGGGGTGAGGCAACCCGCGGCGACGGCACAGGCGGCGGCGAGAAGGATCTCGCGGCAGCGCTTCAGGAGGTTCGGAAGGGATGGCTTCATTCGCGCTCGGGGATCTCGCTGAGCGGCAGTTCATCCTCGTCCGGAAGGAGCTTCCTGCGTCCGGAGAGGCTGGCGAACACGTAGTAGAGTCCGGGGATCACGAGGACTCCCAGCACCGTGCCCAGGAGCATGCCGCCCGCGGCGGAGGCTCCGATCGTGCGGCTGGCAATGGCCCCCGCACCGGAAGCCCTCAGCAGGGGGATCATCCCGGCGATGAAGGCGAAGGAGGTCATCAGGATTGGGCGGAACCGGGCCCGGGCCCCCTCGATGGCGGCCTCGAGAACCGGGGCCCCCTCGCTGTGACGCTGGGCGGCGAACTCCACGATCAGGATCGCGTTCTTGCCCAGCAGGCCCACCAGCATGATGAGGCCCACCTGGGCGTAGATGTCGTTGTCCAGTCCCATGGCCTTCAGCATCAGGAAGGAGCCCATCACCCCAACCGGCAGGGACAGGATGACCGCCAGCGGCAGGAAGAAGCTCTCGTACTGTCCGACCAGCACCAGGTACACGAACAGCAGGACAATGAGGAAGATGTAGACGGCCTCATGGCCGCGTTGGACTTCATCGAACGACAGCCCCGCCCACCCGATGTCATAGCCTCGCGGCAACGTGGTGGCGGCAACCTCCTGGATCGCGCGGATGGCATCGCCGCTGCTGAACCCCGGGGCCGGTGCCCCCTGGATGGTCGGCGCCGGATAGGCATTGTACCGGGTGATCTCATTGAGTCCCTGCCGGTGTTTCAAGGTCACGAACGCCGAGTAGGGGACCATCTCGCCCTTCTCGTTGGACAAATAGAGATCATTGAGATCCTTCGGGAGGCGCCGGAACTTGGGATCCGCCTGGACATACAGCTTGAAGAACTGTCCGAATTTGATGAACCCCTGTTCATAGGTGCTGCCGATCAGGATGGAGAGGTTCTCCATGGCCTTCCCGATGGAGACCCCCTTCTGCATTGCGGCCTGGTTGTCCACAACCAGCTCGATCTGCGGATAATTGGCGCTGAAGAACGTGAAGAGGCCGCGGAGTTCCTTCCGCTTCCCGAGCGCCTCCATGAACTCCTGGTTGACCTTCTGGAGGCGGTCGTAGTCACCCGTGGCCGACTTGTCGAGGAGGCGCAGCGAGAATCCGCCCGCGGCCCCGTAGCCCGGAACCGCGGGGGGCTCGTAGAACTCGATGGTGGCGCCCGAGATCGCCCGGCAACGATTCTCCAGCTCCGCGATGATCTGCGCCGCCGTCTGCCTGCGCCGCGACCAGTGCTGCAAGTTGATGAGGCACGTGCCGGCATTGGAGCCGCGTCCCTCCGTCAGGACCTCGTAGCCGGCCAGCGAGGACACCGATTCGACCCCCTCGATCTCATTCGCGATCTTCTGCAGCTCCGTGGATTTGGCAAAGGTGCGCTCGAGGGTGGATCCGGGGGGCGTCTGGAGGATGGCGTAGATCATGCCCTGGTCCTCCGCCGGGATGAATCCGGCGGGCAGCCGGCTTCCGATCTGCTGGATCGCGACCAGGGCGGCCGCCAGTCCGACGGCGGTGAGGATCCAGCGGCTGGCAATGCGTCGCAACAGGGCGACGTACCCGTTCGTCACCTGTTCGAACCGGCGGTTGAACTGCTGCAGAAGCCAGGCCACCGGGCCGCGCGGGGTCGTCCCGTGGCCGGGCGCCCGGAGGAGCATCCCGCACAGCACCGGCGTCAGGGTGAGGGCCATGACCCCCGACAGCACGATGGCGACCGCCATGGTGATCGAGAACTCCCGGTAGAACACCCCGACCGGCCCGCTCATGAACGTGACGGGCACAAACACCGCGGTCATGACCAGGGTGATGGCGATCACCGCGCCCCCGATCTCGTGCATCACCAGCTGGGTGGCCCGGTAGGAGGAATGGCCGGTGCCGTGCATCTTGGCATGCACCGCCTCGACGACCACGATCGCGTTGTCCACCACGATGCCGATGGCCAGGACGAGGGCGAACAGCGTGATCAGGTTGATGGCCACCCCGAACAGCTTCATCAGGAAGAAGGTGCCGATCAAGGACACCGGGATGGCGAGGGCGGGGATCAAGGTGGAGCGCAGGTCCCCCAGAAATGCAAAAACGACCAGGGCCACCAGGAGGAAGGCCTCGATCAGCGTGTGGATCACCTTCTCGAAGGAGGCATCCAGGAACGTCGAGACATCATAGCTGATCCGGTAGTCCATCCCCGGCGGGAGGGACTTCTCCCTGAATTCCGCAAGCCGGGCCTTGACCTGCTTGATGACATCGTGGGCGTTGCTTCCGATGCTCTGCTTGATGACGATGGCCGCGGAGGGACGGCCATCAAGGTCGGAATACAGGTCGTAGAATTCACTGCCGAGTTCCACCGTGGCGATGTCCTTGAGGCGCAGAAGCTCCCCCTGGTCGGTGGCGCGGAGAATGACGTTTTCATACTGGTCAACCTCGTTGAACCGGCCGACATAGGTGAGCACGTACTCCAGGGACTGCGAGGTCTTGCTGTCGGCGCGGCCGAGTCGTCCCGGGGAGCCGATCACACTCTGGTCGGCGAGCGCCTTCATCACCTCCTCGGTGGACACGTTGTAGGCGCGCATTCGCTCCAGGTTCAGCCAGATCCGCATGGCGTACTGACGGGTCCCCAGGATCTTGGCGGAGCCGACGCCCGGAATCCGGCTGAGTTCGGGGATCAGGTTGATGTAGGCGTAGTTGAAGAGGAACTGCATGTCCGCATTCTTGTCCGTGGAATACAGGTTCACATACATCAGCATGTTGGGGGTGAGATTGTTGACGAGGACCCCCTCGCGCTGGACGAGCGGCGGGAGGCGGCTCATCACCTGGTTGACCCGGTTCATGACGTTGACCGTCGCCTGGTTCGGATCCGTCCCCATGTTGAACACCACCTGGATGGTGGCCTCCCCGGCGCTCGTGGCATCCGAGGTCATGTATTTCATGTTGGGGACGCCGTTGATCGAACGTTCCAGGGGGATGAGGCACGACTCCTCGAGCACCTTGGCGCTCGCGCCGGGGTAGTCGAGGGTGACCATGACCACCACCGGGGCGACCTCGGGGAACTGGGAGACCGGCATCGTGGCGATCGAGAGGCCGCCCAGGAAGAGGATGAGGAGCGAGATGACGATCGCCAGGGCGGGTCGGCGGAGGATGCGGGTGAACATGGGATCGGGGCGGGCTACTCCGCGCGGAGTTTGAGGTTCTGGAATGCCGTTTCCGGCGGGACGAACTCGGGCTCAACCCGCGCGGCACCGGTCGGCGGGCGGCCGCCCTCAATCACGATCGTGTCGTTTTCAGTCACACCGGCGCCCACGACGAAGAAGTCCTCGAGTTCGTCCGTGACCCGGATCCGCTGCTGGGTCAGCGCGCCGTCCGTTCCGACCACCATCACGTAGTGGTGATCGAGGACGTCATGGACTGCCTTCTGGGGCACCAGCACCGCCCCGGGCAGGAGTTTCTTCATGCGGATGCTTCCGGTCGCCCCATGCCGGAGCAATCCCTCCGGATTCAGGAAGTCGGCGCGGAAGGGGATGGTGCCGGTCTCGGCGTTGAATTCGGCTTCGATCGTCGAGATTCGGCCCGGGTGGCCAAAGACGTTTCCGTTGGCCATGATCAGGTCCACCACCTTGCGATCGTCCGGCTGCGGCTGGGAGGCATACTCGAGGTAGTCGGCTTCCGGGAGGTTGAAGTACACCCACATGGTCCGGTTGTCCGAGAGGGTCGTGAGGAGATCCCCCTCGGCGATGAGACTCCCGGTCCGGACCCGGAGGCGGTCCACCAGACCGTCGAAGGGGGCCCGGACATCGGTGAATTCCAGGTGGGCCCGTGCGAGGCTGACCTCGGCCTGAGCCTTCTCCATCCGGGCGCGGGTGATGGCCAGCTCGGATTCAGAGACCACCTTCTTTTCGGCGAGCTGGCGCGTGTTGTCGAATTCCACGGCGGCCGCCTGGGCTTCGGCCTCCGCCCGCTTCAGTTCCGCCTCATGGAGCAGCGGGAGGATCTTGAACATCCGTTGCCCCTGATGGACGAACTGTCCCTCCGAGACCTCCACCGATTGCAGATACCCCCGCTCCAGCGCCCGGACTTCAATGTTCTGGGAGGAGTGGATTCGGCAAACGAAGTCCCGCATCACCACCGTATCCCGCTTCAGGGGCCGGGTGACGACCAACTTCGACGCCTCGGCCTCCGGTGCATGATCCGCAACCGATTCGTGTTGCTGGCATCCGGCGAACAGGAGGCCGGCGACAACGCCTCCTCCCAGAATCAGGGACCATTGAACGGGACCTCGTGTCTTCATCCTCCCCAAACGTAAAGGGGCGCTTGTCGGTTTGGGCATCCCGTCCGCGGGGAGGGTTTGCGCCCCTCGACGGGGGATGGCGGCTGACGTTGCGGATCCGATGCTCCTGCCGGCTTGCGGAAATTGTGGCGCTCCCTGACCCGACAATGACGTTAACGTGACGAATCGGGGGTTCTGGGGTGACTGCGGTCATGGGAGGAGGAAGCTCCGACGCAGGCGGAGATGACGTCCTGCGACTGCGGGGGTCGGGGGCACTCCCCACGGCTTCCCGGTTCGCCGCCCGCCAAGAGTCCGTGACCAGTGGGTCGTCTACGTGATGACGCCGGCGGTCAGGTAGCACGCCAAGAGTCCCGCCGCCATTGCCCGCAGGCCCAACCGCGCGAGATCGCCGCGGCGGGTGGTGGCCAGGGCGCTGATCCCGCCGATCTGGATGTCAACGCTCCCGAGATTGGCGAAGCCGCAGAGGGCGTAGGGACCTGCACTGCGGCGCGGAGATGAGCCCGTCACCGGGCGCCTTCTCAGATGCGGCGTCGTTTCCCGACGAATCTCCCAACATGGCAGGTGTTGGTTTCAGCGGATCCGCCGCACGCGAACGAATTGTGGGGCGGCGTTGTCCAGGGGAACGGACAGCGTCCGCAGATACCCATCGCCCTCAAGTTCCTCCACGTGCCGCCACGCGCCTGGAAGATCCGGCGATCGCGTTTCCAGGGCGTACCGCCGGCCCGAAAGGGTCGCCAGTGTTGCCCGGAGTTGACCTTCGACCACACGGGGCTCGGCCAGCACCCTGTCTGGATCGGGCCGGAATACGTACAGCATGGAGAGCGCTTGCCCCTGCACCAGGGATGCCGCCACCAATCGGCCCTCCGCGCTCCACGCCAGCGCCGTTGTGTAACCGACGGGCACACTTGTGGGGGCAAAGGTATCGTCCACAATTCCGGATGCCGGAATTCGGGCGGCGACCGCCAATCCCACGCGGCCCACGTCCTCGAGTCTCGCCAGGGGTCCGAGACCCACGTAGACGTCCCCCAAATCTCCGCGCTGAAGCGGCAGAGGTCCAAAGGCCAGGTCCGGAATCAGCCGATTGAGCGACTGGTATCCGGGATCGCGGATGCCGGCGGGAAGGATCCAATTCAGCCGCGGGACCAGATCGTGGGCCACCACTGCCCCCCCGCTTCGGCGTCCACAAGAGCCTCCACCGGGCCGGCATCACTGTTGAAGTCTGGATCCGGTCGGCCTTCCCGTGTCAATCGGACCAGGTTCCGCGAACCCTCCGGAACGCCACGCGCCTCATCCGCCAACAGATGGCTTCCGCCCACCAGGATTCGCCCTCCCGGCTCGACCCGCACCGAACGGACCTCCGCTGAGGTGGCAAGGCGGGCGTCGAAGCCCTCGTCCAGGGAACCATCGCTCCGGAGGATGGCCAGCCCCTTTCGGGGCTTCCCATTCACGATGTCGAATTGGCCACCCACGACGAGCCTCCCGTCTCCCAGGGGTTGAACGGTCGTCACCAGGACGCCGGCTTCGAAGCCCGCGGAGCGGGTCAACGTGGGCGCAAAGCCCAAATCCAACTGACCTTCATGCCCGATCCGAATCAGATTCGAGACGGTGCGCCCCTGGTGGCTCCGCAGATTTCCCCCCACATAATAACTCCCGCCTTCGGTCGGGAGGAGGACGCGTACGATCTGGGGATCCGAAAAATCCAATGGCGGTCACCGGCGTCGGGAACGGGGGCAATGGGAGGGCCGAACCGTCCGGCCTGAGTCCGATCAGCGGAGGAAGGCCGACCTCCGGTTGGAACATGTGCACCCAGAGGAGCCCGTCCGGGCTCAGCGCCGCAGGGTCCGACGCCCCGATCCGAAGTCCCGCGGGCGGGTGGAAGTTCGGATCCAATTCACCGGATGCCTGAGCGGCCGCCCGAACTCCGGCGGTCAGGGCCATCCAAGTGAGAATCAGCGCGTTCCGGAGCGGACTGCGAAGGCGTTTGGGTTCCATGGGCGTGTCGAGCTATGCGTTGGAGCCGGTTGAATCTGCCGTGAGGTTTACAGAAATAAACGCCAAGTCAATCTCAAAGCCACCGCCCATTGTGAGGTCTGGAGGTGAGCAATCCTCAGGAAATGGAGGATTTCCGTCAGCGTTCGGAAGCCGGTGGAATCTGCATCCACAGCCACCTCACGGGAATCCCGAGAAATCGTCCGAGTTGACGTATTTTGGGCGGCCGCACCGCGTGGCCGTGGAGGAATACCTCAACGGAGGCCGCCGCAGGCCCAGGATCATCCGTCGGCCGGCGCCGCAACGATTGACGGACGTACGGGCCTCACCCGGCACTGCGGATGGAGCGCCCGCTGGCGAGATTTTGCTCGTCCCGCTCGTTCGAGGGCAGCAGCCTTCCCGCGGGTTTCGCGGTGGACCCTTGTTGAGCTGCGAAAGGAGTGTTCGTTTCAGCACATTGATTTTCCCGCTGATCTATCTGGTGGTGGAGGGCGTCGCGATCCTGAGCGCGGTGCACGCGCTCTTCACCGTGCGCACGGCGCAGGGCTCGGTCGCCTGGATCATCGGGTTGGTGGCGTTTCCGATCCCGGGGCTGCCGCTCTATTGGTTTTTCGGGAGCCGGCGGTTTGAGTTCCACTCGCGGGCCATGCAGCGAAAACTGGTGAAACACCGCTGCGAAGTCCATCGCGTGCGCGATGAAATCAAACCGTTCCAGGTCGGGCGCGCCGGGATTCTGCCCGCGCGGGTGGCCGACGTCGCCGCCATCGCTGGCGAGGAGTTTTTACGCGGCAACCAGCTCCGTTTGCTCATCAACGGTGAGGAAACCTTCGCCTCCATCCTCGCCGGGATTGCGACCGCGCGGCATAGCGTCTTTGTCCAGTTTTACATCATGCGCGAGGACGGCCTGGGCACCCGCCTGCTGGAGGCGCTCGCCGCCAGGGCAGCGGAAGGGGTCGAGGTTTGCTTTCTGTTCGACAGCTTCGGCAGTGCCGCGATGAAGCCGTCCGTGATCCAAAAATGGCGTGATCGTGGGCTCAAGATGGCCACCTTCTGCGCCGTGAGCGGCTGGCGCGAACGCTGGCGGCTCAATTTCCGCAACCACCGCAAGAACGTGATCGTTGATGGGCGCTTGGGTTTCGTGGGCGGCCACAATGTCGGCGACGAATACCTTGGCCTGGACCCGAAATTCGGAGCGTGGCGCGACACGCATGTGCGGGTGGAGGGCCCCGCTGCGATGCAGTTGCAGATGGTTTTCGCCGCCGACTGGGCTTTCGCCACCGGCGAACTTCTGAAGGGATGCTGGCAGGCTCCGGAAAACCTGCCGTCGGACAGTGGCCAGCGGGCCCTTGTACTGTCCTCCGGGCCGTCCGATGAACGCGAACGCTGCACGCTCTTTTTCCATCAGGCGATCTCCATGGCGGAGCACCGGCTCTGGATCGCGAGTCCGTACTTCGTGCCGGATGAAGGCATCCTGCACGCGCTGCAACTTGCCGGCATCCGGGGCGTGGAGGTCCGCATTCTGCTGCCGATGAAGCCCGATCAGTGGCTGGTCTGGCTCGCGTCCTTCGCCATTCTCACGGAACTGGATCACCCGAACCTTCACATCCACCGCTTCACCGGCGGCTTCCTCCACCAGAAGGCGCTGCTGGTTGACGATCACTTCGCCGCTGTGGGCACGAAGAATTTCGACAATCGTTCCTTCCGCCTGAATTTCGAAATCACGCTCGCGGTCGCCGACCGGCAGTTCGCGTCTGAAGTTGCGGCGATGTTTGAGGCGGATTTTTCCGCCTCCGAGAACGCAGACGCCCGTGATTACGACCACCGCCCGCTGCTGTTCAAAGCCGGAGCCCGAGCCGCCCGGCTCCTCGCGCCGATCCTGTAGCCGCTTGGACGGTTGGGAACGGGAATCGGTCGCGGTGAAGCGTGCCCGGGCGGCGGAGGCTCGAGGCTGTCCCGGCGCCACAAGCTCCAAACGCATTTCAAATCGGCGCGTGACATCGGGGATCAATTCTTCCGCGCTGCATTCCCACGGCGATGGTCGGAATCCCTATGGAAGTTGGGGGGGCGTCCGGTCCACACACAGCAGGTCCCCTTCACTCAATCTCAATCCGCCGGACGAGCATCCTGCGGAAGTAGATCTCCGAGCCCTCGCACTGGAGCAGCAGCTTTCCTTCGCGCGGCCAGACCAGGGTCGCCTCAGTCGTGAGCTGGCCGTTGAGCACAATGCGGATGGTTCCGTCGCGGCAGGTGATGACGAGTTGATTCCACTCGCCGGGCGGACGCTCGACATCCCTGGGGCCTCGAAAGCCGGTGATGTCCCGCCAGTTCGCGTCCTTGTTCCGCCAGTTCACCCGGCCCCAGCGCTCGAGAGTGATGGGGCTCCCCTCCGGGGACCACCAGGGCCAGCCATCGGCGTCCCGTCGGCCGTCGCTTGTGACCGTCACGCGCGGGGCGATCAGGTTCCCCCGGGCGTCGTCACCGCGGATCAGGAGGAGGTCACCGGTGGCACCCTCGAAGAGGTTGCATTCGATGGCCGCCATGAACGCACCGCCACCATCGTGGCTGTTGCCGTCGGGACCGGTCGCGTGGAGGAAGATTCCGGAGTCGCGCGCCCTGCCGGAGCGATCGCCCCAATGCGTGTTGGTGCTGCCCCACTTGAACTCGATGGTCAGCTCGTAGTCCCGGAAGGACTCGCGGGTTGCAAGGTAGCCCAGACCGTCTCCGGAGATGCGGAGCCAGCCGTTGGTGACCGAGAAGACCCGCCGGGGATCCTGGAAACGGGTGTCCACCAGCCACGTGTAAAACCCCGACAGATCGCAGCCGTTGAAGAGGGCGACCGCGGCCCCCGCCGGGGCCGCGGGCTTGGCAGCGACGAGGGCGTCGAGGGGAACGGAACGACAGGCGCCCGTGAGTTCGACCACCAGCACCAGCACCAGGGCCGCATGCGGACGGAAGCGGAGCGACATCAACGGCGGCGTTGGCCGGGTGAAGGATCCCGCGGTCAAGGAGGTGCCTCCGCCGAAGGGCACCCTGAACCGGTGCCTTGAAAATCGTGGGAGACGCCTCAGGACACGGGCCCGGCGCCGCCAGCAACCTTCGCGGTCGCGGGCGGCGCGGGCTCTGCTGCAAGGTCGGCAGGGTATTCCTGACGGCCGGTGCGGGATTACTTCGGTCCGAAGGTCCCGCCGAAGTTTTTGATCTTCTTGTTGGAGTACAACGTGGTGTTGAGGGAGTTCAGCGGGTCCTTGGCCGAGAACTTGTAGCCCAGCCGGTCCACCGCCGCGAGGATCTCCGTCTTTGAGAGCGGCTTGGCCCTGGTGACGGTCAGGACCGCCTCGGCCAGGGACATGGAGTTGGAGGCGCGCTTGCGCGGGCCTCGGGCGCCGGACCCGGAGCCCTTCGGGCGGCCCCGTCCCCGGGTCGGGGCCGGGGTTGGATCCTGGACCTCGACCGCCTCGGCGCGGGCGCGGGGCCGCACCGGGGCCGGGGCCGCCGGAGCGCCGCCAAGCGCCTCTTCAATCCGGGCCAGCTCGTCCTGAATCTCCGCCTGGCGCTTCAGCATCGCCGCCCGGAGTTGTGTGAATACCTTGAGAGGATCTTTCATGTAAGGGCCTCAGGTTACAAAGTGGGAACGTTATTTCAATGACTTATTTTTCGAATGCCTGATACGCCGGGACCGCGGCCCTCTGGACGCGGCGGCGGACCGGAGGTCGCGGCGCCGGATGCCCCCCCGGTGAGCCCCGGGATTTTCTACCGATTGACGGTGGGGCTGACCCTGATAGCGTCCGACTTCCGTTTTTTGGCGGGTTTCCCGCCCGACGACGCAACACGCATTCTGCAACACGCCATCACACATGCCAAAAGCTCCGAAATACGTTTACACTTGGGGACACAAGAAGGCTGACGGGGACGGGTCCATGAAGGCCCTCCTTGGCGGCAAGGGCGCCAACCTCGCCGAAATGACCCGCATCGGGCTCCCCGTGCCGCCCGGATTCACGATCACCACCGAGGTGTGCACCTACTACTACGCGCACAAACGGACGTACCCCAGGGAGCTGCAGTCCCAGATGGAGGCCGGTGTTGCCAACATGGAGCGGATCATGGGCACGAAGTTTGGTGCCACTTCCGGCATGCCGCTGCTGGTGGCCGTGCGCTCCGGCGCCCGCGACTCCATGCCGGGAATGATGGACACCATCCTGAACCTGGGTCTGAACGATCAGACGGTGCTGGCCCTGGAGGCGGCCACCCAGAATTCCCGGTTTGCCTGGGATTGCTACCGGCGCTTCATCCAGATGTACGGCGATGTGGTGCTGGGCGTCCAGAAGCGCGAGGGGGAGGATCACGAGCCGTTCGAGACCGTGATCCATGCGTACAAGCATGAGAAGTATCACGCCGAGGTCGAGGATTCGAAGCTCACCCCGGAGGATCAGCAGGAGCTGGTGAGGCGCTTCAAGGCGCTGGTGAAGGAGCGAACGGGCCGCGTGTTTCCCAACGATCCGTGGGACCAGCTGCGGGGCGCGGCCGGGGCCGTGTTCGGCTCCTGGATGAACGACCGCGCGATTGTGTACCGCCGCAAATACAACATCCCGTCGGAATGGGGCACGGCGGTGAATGTGCAGGCCATGGTGTTTGGCAACACCGGTGACACCTCGGGCTCCGGCGTGGCCTTCACCCGCAACCCGGCGAACGGCACCAACGAATTCTACGGCGAATTCCTGGTCAACGCGCAGGGCGAGGATGTCGTCGCGGGCGTCCGGACCCCCGAGCCGGTGCTGAAGCTCAAGGACGTGATGCCGAAGAGCTATGCGGAGCTGCTCAACGTCCGGAAGACCCTGGAGAAGCATTTCCGGGATGTGCAGGACATTGAATTCACCATCCAGGAAGGGCGGCTGTTCATGCTGCAGACGCGCAACGGAAAGCGCACGGCGGCCGCGGCGCTGAAGTTCGCCGCGGACATGGTCCAGGAGAAGCTGATTGACTGGGAGACCGCCGTCCTGCGCAACCCCGCCGACCAGCTTGAACAGTTGCTGGCCCCGATTTTCGATCCCTCCGAGGTGAAGAAGGCGCGGGTCATTGCCACGGGCCTCCCTGCCGGTCCCGGAGCGGCCACCGGACGCGTGTACTTCAACGCCGACCGTGCCGTGCAGGCCTCCGAGAAGGGCGAGACGGTGCTGCTGGTCCGCGTGGAAACCTCGCCCGAGGACTTGCGCGGGATGATTGCAGCCGAGGGGATCCTCACCGCCCGCGGGGGTGTGTCGTCCCATGCGGCCCTCGTCGCCCGTCAGATGGGCAAGGTGTGTGTTTGCGGTGCTGCCGCGGTGCAGATTGATTACGATGCCAAGACGGCCGTGATTGACGGCAAGACCTTCAAGGAGGGGGATTTCCTGTCCATTGATGGCACGTCCGGCCTGGTGTATGCGGGCCAGATCAAGACCGCCCCGTCGGAGATCATCACCGGCCTGTTGAACAACGACCAACGGGCGCAGAAGACGGAAAAGTACCGCAATTACGTGCAGCTCATGGGCTGGTGCAAGAAGGCCACGCGCCTGTCGGTGCGGACCAATGCCGACACGCCGGAGCAGACCGCCCAGGCGATCGCGTTCGGTGCCGAGGGCATCGGGCTCACGCGCACGGAGCACATGTTCTTCGAGGGCGACCGCATTGATGCGATGCGGGAGATGATCCTCGCGGAGACCCTGGAAGCCCGCGAGGCGGCGCTGGCCAAGCTGCTGCCCTACCAGCGCGAGGATTTCCTTGGCATCTTCAAGGCCCTGGGGGGATTTCCGGCGACCATCCGGTTTCTGGATCCGCCGCTGCACGAGTTCCTGCCCCACAGCAAGGAACAGCAGATGGATCTCTCACGGAAGCTCGGCGTTCCCGTGGAGAAAATCATGGCCCGCGTGCATGAACTGCATGAGTTCAACCCGATGCTCGGGTTTCGCGGCTGCCGTCTCGGCATCAAATATCCGGAGATCACCCGGATGCAGGCCCGCGCCGTGCTTGAGGCGGCCGCCGAGGCCAACAAGAAGGGTTTCAAGGCGAAACCCGAGATCATGATTCCGCTGGTGGGCTTCAAGAAGGAGCTCGACCTCCAGGTGGCCATTGTTCACGAGGTGGCGGCCCTGGTTCAGAAGGAACGGAAGGTCCGCATTGCCTACACCGTCGGCACCATGATCGAGATCCCCCGCGGCGCGTTGACGGCCGACGAGATCGCCCAGACCGCCGAATTCTTCAGCTTCGGCACGAATGACCTGACGCAGACCTGCCTTGGCATGTCCCGCGATGATTCGGGTTCGTTCCTTGGCGCCTACACCGAGAACGAGATCGTGAAGAAGAATCCCTTCGCCTCGATTGACCAGACGGGTGTCGGGCAACTGGTGCGGATCGCGGCGGAGAAGGGTCGGGCCTCGCGTCCGGGAATGAAGCTGGGCATTTGCGGCGAGCACGGCGGCGATCCCGAGTCGGTGAAGTTCTGCCATCGTGTCGGCCTGACCTACGTCTCGTGCAGCCCCTACCGGGTGCCGGTCGCCCGCCTCGCTGCCGCCCAGGCCGCGATCGAGGAAAAGCGGGCCGCGTCGAAGCCCGCGAAGAAGAAGAAGAAGTAGCCGCCCGCCGGCCGCGCCCCGGCGCACTGCCGGCGGTATTCTGTTTGCATCGGCCGCCCCGGACCACCGGGGCGGCCATTTTCTTGTCATGGGACCGGGATTCCCGATTCTCCGGTTCATGCGGCTTGCCTCGCGGGGGAACACCAGCCTACAACCTCGCCACCCGCTGATGTCGTCCTCGTCCGCAACCGCAGGTGTCCGCCGCTCGGTGACCTGCTTCGGGGTCGGCGAGGGATGGCCGTCCGGAGACCGGCGCCACGCCTCGTTCCTCTATCGCTGTGGCAACACCACCATCCTGGTGGACTGCGGGGACGGCATGAGCACCGCCTTCAAGGCGGCGGGCATCGCCTATGAAGCGGTGGATGCCGTATTCCTGTCCCACATGCACAGCGACCATGTGGGGGGCTTCTCCATGTTCGTGCAGTCGCTCTGGCTGCAACAGCGGCGGCGTCCGCTCCCCGTGTATGCCGCCCCGCGTGCCCTCGCCGCCCTGGCCGCATGGCTGGAGGCCGTGGTGCTGCCACCCGAATTGATCGGCTTCGTCATTGAGTGGCGTCCCCTGACCGGGGGGCAGGCGGTTCCGATTGGTGAGGTCACCGTCACCGCCCATCCCACCAGCCACCTGGAGTCGCTGCGGCGTAGCCTGGAAGGGCGTCATCCGGCCACCGCCTTTGAGGCCTTCAGCTTCGTGCTTTCGGGACCGGGTTTCCGGGTTTCGCATACCGCCGACATCGGGGACGTCGCGGATCTCCAACCGCTGCTGGTGGCGCGTCCCGAACTGTTGATCTGCGAGCTGTCACACGTGGAACTGGAACCTCTGTGCGCCGCCTTGCGGGCTGCACCGCCTGGACGGGTGGTCTTTGTGCATGTGGCCCGGGATCACCTGGAGGCCCCCGGGGTGACCGAGCGCAGGCTCCAGGAGCTCTTGAATCCGGTGCCCTTCAGCCTGGGCCGGGACGGCGAGGTGGTCCACTTCTGAGGCAACGAATACGGAGCGGACGGCCCCCGCCCGGGTTGCGTGCCCCGGATTTGGCCGTAAGGCACCCGTAGCACCTGCCGGAGATCACTCGTGCCTCGACAGGGGAGCCCCCCTCTGGCTATCTGCCCGGGTCGTCGCTGCCAGATGCCGCCATCCGCTGAACTGCTATCCCGGGCCAAGTCGCTCGGGTTTTCGGACCGCCAGATCGCCCACCTGACTTCGTCCACGGAGGATGCGGTCCGGGCCGAGCGGCATCGCCTGGGGCTGGTGCCCAGCTACCGGCTGGTGGATACGTGCGCCGCCGAGTTTGAGGCCTACACGCCGTACTACTACTCCACCTACGACCGGGGCGATGATGAGGTGGAAGCCTCCGACCGCCGGAAGATCATGATTCTCGGGGGCGGTCCCAACCGGATCGGACAGGGGATTGAATTCGACTACTGCTGCGTCCACGCCGCCTTCGCGCTGAAGGAGGACGGGTTCGAGACGCTGATGGTGAACTCCAATCCCGAGACGGTCTCCACGGACTACGACACCTCGGACAAGTTGTTCTTCGAGCCGCTCACCCTGGAGGACGTGCTGCACATCTACGAGCGGGAGCGATGCTGGGGGGCGATTGCGCAATTTGGAGGCCAGACACCGCTCAATCTGGCGCTCGGACTGCAAAAGAACGGGGTGCGCATCATCGGAACGTCCCCGGAAAGCATCGAAATCGCGGAGGACCGGAAGCTGTTTGCCGCCCTGCTGGACCGGCTCGGCATTCCCCAGCCGCGCAACGGGCTGGCGACGAGCGAGGCGGAGGCCCTGGCCATCGCCCGGACCCTCGGCTACCCGGTCCTGGTGCGTCCTTCGTTCGTCCTCGGCGGTCGCGCCATGCAGATCGTCTATGCCGACCACGAACTGCAGCACTACATGCGGGTCGCCGTCGAGGCGTCTCCGGAGCGCCCGGTGCTGGTGGACAAGTTCCTGGAGGACGCCACCGAGGTGGACGTGGACTGCATTGCCGACGTGGGATTGTTCGAGGATCCGTCGAAGGGCACGGTGGTCATTGGCGGGATGCTTGAGCACATCGAGTTCGCGGGGGTGCATTCCGGCGATGCCGCCATGGTGCTCCCGCCGCACACGTTGTCGCCGGCGGTCGTGGACACCATCCGCAGCCACACCCACGCCATGGCGCGGGCGCTGAAGGTCGCCGGGTTGATGAACGTGCAGTATGCGGTGAAGGACGACGTGGTGTACGTGCTCGAGGTGAATCCGCGGGCCTCACGGACCGTGCCCTTCGTATCCAAGGCCATCGGGCATCCCCTGGCCAAGCTGGCGGCCAAGGTCATGGCGGGCCGGACGCTCCGCGATCTGGGCTTCACCGAAGAGGTCCCGCTGCACTACTGGGCGGTCAAGGAGTCGGTGTTCCCGTTCAACAAGTTCCAGGGGCAGGACATCATCCTGTCCCCGGAGATGCGGTCCACCGGGGAAGTGATGGGCCTCGATGCGAGCCTGGGCATTGCCTATGCCAAGGCCCAGATGGCCGCCGGTTCGCCGCTGCCGTTGTCGGGGCGGGTGTTCATCAGCGTGGGGGACTCCCACAAGCCCCGGGTGGCCGCCATCGCCACGGATCTCGCGGATTTGGGTTTCGAACTGGTCGCCACCGGGGGCACCGCGACCGTGCTCGAGCAGGCCGGCCTGAAGGTGCAGCGGATCTTCAAGCTCAATGAGGGGCGGCCCACCGCCGTGGACCTTCTCAAGAACAAGGAGCTCCACCTGGTGATCAACACCCCCAGCGGCTCGGCCCCGAGGTCGGATGAGGTGCGCATCCGGACCACGGCGGTCATGACGGGCACGCCGATCATCACCACCCTGAGCGGTGCACGCGCCGCAGTGATGGCGATCGCCGCTCTCCGGGAGAACGGCTATTCGGTCAAGACCATCCAGGAGTACCACTGACGTCTGGACCATCCGCGAGCCCCGGTCCGCGGCTTCCCTGAACGGCCCCGGAAAAGAAAAACCCGCCGGCGGATGTCCCGCGGCGGGTGTGATTTCGGGGGCGGGCGGCCTTACTTGACGGCCTCGATCTTCGTGACCGCGACGACGAGCTTGTCGCCGTCCTTGGTGCAGGTGCCTTCGACATTCACCTTGGCCGTCGTGGAGCAGAGGTTCTTGTGGAACGCCTTGCTCACGTCGCCGGTGAGATAATAGGTGGTCTTCTTGTCGCCGTCCTTGACCTGCACCACGTTCTGGCAGGAGTCGGCCGACTTGAGTTCGCACTTTGCGCACATGCCCTCGCCGGTCAGCTTGACCTCTTTGCCTTCATCGGCACGGACAGCAACAGCGGCGGCGGCGATGGCCGCGACAACAACGATCTTTGAGAGAGATTTCATGGGAATAACGAGAAGGTTTGAAACCGTTCCTAGGGAAGTCCCCCGAACCCGGTTTGGCAAGGCCGCATTGTGCAACATTTCCCACGGGCGGCGCGGTCGGTTGCGGAGGCCGGGCGTCGGCCCGGGCCTCCGGTCACCAAACCTCGACCGGACCCTTTGGGACGGGGATTTCCGTGCGCCGGGCGCTGGCGGGTTCCCCGCCGCGTTCGCCGTCCAGGAAGCTCGGCACCATCGGCGCCGGGCGGTGGCGCGGAAGCAGTTCGCCAGCCTCATCGCAGAAGGACTCCCGCCATCGGCGGTATTCGTTGAGGATGGCGTCAAACTCGGTGCGGGTCCGCAGGTGAACCACCCGCTTGTTGAAGCCCGAGGCCGGTCCGAACCGCTTGGAGTACCACGGGGCCACCTTGCGGAACATCACGCAGCCGTGCGGCTCCCCAAACACCTCGATCATCAGGTCCAGGTGCCGGGTCATCAGGCGCACGCGTTCCTCAAATCCCGGCTCGCGAAGCAGGGCTCCCGTGTCGAGAAAGTGGCGCGTGCGGCGGAAGATCCACGGGTCATAGAACGCCCCGCGACCGATGCTCACGCCCGCGCAGCCGGTGGCGTCCATCATGGCGCGAGCCCCCTCCGGAGTGGTGACATCCCCGTTGCCGATGACCGGGATCCGGCGCGCCGCCTGCACCACGCGGCGGATTCCCGGCAGATGGACCCGCCCGCTGAAGCCCTGCTCCCGGGTACGGCCATGGATGAACACTGCGGCGATGCCCGCGTCCTCGAGCGCTCGGACCAGTTCCGGGGCGGTCTGGTTTTCCTCGTCCCAGCCCAGGCGCATCTTGGCGGTCACCGGGATTCCGACGGCCCCGGTCATTGCCCGCACCAGCGCCGCCGTCCGGTCCAGGGCCGTCATCATCGCCGACCCGCCGCCGACGCGGCAGACCTTGCGCACCGGACAGCCCATGTTGATGTCCACGGCCCGGGCGCCCATCGCCTCGACCTGTTGCGCCGCGTCCCGCATCTCCTCCGGCACGGCGCCGAAGAGCTGGACGGCGAGCGGACGGTCCCGTTCGTTGGATTCGACGAGCTTCAGCGCCTTGGGGTTCCGTTCCAGCAGCGACCGGGCGTTGACGAGGTCAGTCGTGCAAAGGTCCACGCCGCCCACTTCACGAACCACCAGCCGGAAGGGCAGGTTCGTGTATCCGGCCAGCGGCGACAGAAACAGGTTGGACGTCAGCTCCAGGGAGCCGAGACGAATCATGGGTGGAGCCTACCGCGGGGCCGATGTCTCGAACAGCGGTGAACACCGGGGAACGCTCCGACGCTGTCGGACCGTCGCCCGCTGCGGCGTGGAGTCCTTGCGACTCGTGCGGTGCGACTCTGCGGTTTGACGTGCGCGGTGAAACGTGGCGTACTTCGCGCGCAGCCGAAGTCCGGCACCTTCCATCGCCGGGCACGGGGGAACCAAAATTCCCGCGCGGAAAATCCCGCGGGAATTGGGGCGTACGCAGGTGGAGGCCCGGGTCCGCAGGGATCCGGGGTTCACCCGGCGGGGGCACTTCCAAGCTCCAGCCCGGCAGCTAACCTCGCAGGCATTTGGAAGGGTGGTTCGAGCCCGCCGGACGCGGCCGGACGCTGCCCTTGTTGGAGAGCGTCCGCAGCGTTGCAAGGTGAGGTGGTTTCAAGATTCAGCGCCCGTCCCCCGGCAGGGGAGCGACTCCGGCGAAGGCCCGGAGCCTGTGTCCCGCGCACGCTTCTGGTCCCGTTGCCCGGGTCCGGGTCTCACCTTGGTGCTTCCGTCGCGGTGCGGCCCGCCGGTTTCCGACTGATCCCATGGAATCCAAACCCTCGAGCCGGCTGAGACTTGCCGGGCTGACCCTGGCCGCCCTCGGTGTGGTGTACGGCGACATCGGCACGAGCCCGCTTTACGCGCTCAAGGAATGTTTTGGAGGCGCCCATGGCGTGGCACCCACGCCGGCCAACATCCTGGGGGTGCTGTCCCTGGTGATCTGGTCGCTGATCCTGGTGGTCTCGGTGATGTACCTCATCTTTGTGCTGCGGGCCGACAACAAGGGCGAGGGCGGCATTCTTGCGCTGCTGTCGCTGGCGTTTCCCGAGCGCCGGGATGGCGTCGCCCCGGGCAGGGTGGCGACGGGCATGATCCTGCTGGGCCTGTTTGGTGCCGCCCTGCTTTATGGCGACGGGATGATCACACCGGCCATCACGGTCCTCGGGGCCGTCGAGGGGCTTGAGGTCGCCACGCAGCGTTTTGCGCCATTCGTGGTGCCGCTGGCGGTCGTTATCGTAGTGGCGCTTTTTGGGGTGCAGGGCGCGGGAACGGGGACGATCGGCAAGGTGTTTGGTCCGGTGATGATCCTTTGGTTCGCCACCATCGGCGCGCTGGGGGTGCATGGGATTCTGATGCACCCGGGGGTGTTCGGTGCCGTGAATCCCCTCCATGCCGTCGAGTTTTTCCAGCGGAATGGATGGCTGGGATTCAAGGTGCTCGGTGCCGTGGTGCTCGTGGTCACCGGAGGCGAGGCGTTGTATGCCGACATGGGGCACTTTGGCGCGCGACCGATGCGCCTGGCGTGGTTCGGCATGGTGCTGCCGGCGTTGCTGGCCAATTACCTCGGCCAGGGCGCGCTGCTCCTCGAGGACGCCGATGCCTCGGTCAACCCCTTCTACCGGCTGTCTCCGCGCTGGATGCTGCTGCCGTTGGTCGGACTGGCCACGGCCGCGGCGGTGATCGCGTCCCAGGCCCTGATCAGCGGCGCCTTTTCACTGACCATGCAGGCGGTGCAACTGGGCTACCTGCCGCGACTGGCCATCGAGCACACCAGCGAGCGGGAGCGCGGCCAGATCTTCATTCCCCAGGTCAATTGGGCTCTGATGGTGGCCTGCGTTGCGTTGGTGCTTGGATTCCGATCGTCATCCAACCTGGCGGCCGCGTACGGGATCGCCGTCACCGTCACCATGCTGATCACCACCGTGCTTTTTTACTTCGTGGCGAGGCGTCTCTGGGGTTGGAAGCTTTGGACCACCCTGGCCGTGGTGATTCCGGCGTTCCTGATCGAGGCGGCGTTCTTTGGAGCCAATTCCCTCAAGTTCATGCATGGCGGCTGGTTCCCGCTTCTGGTCGCCTCAATGGTGTTCCTGCTGATGACCACGTGGCGGACCGGACGCCGCCTGTTGTGGGAGCGGGTCCGGACCACTGCCCTGCCGGCGACGCAGTTCCTGGAGGGCATCGGCCGGCGTGAAGTGCCGCGGGTCAAGGGCACCGGCGTCTATCTGGCCGGCAACCCGGAGGGCGTGCCGATCGCCCTTCTTCACAACCTGAAGCACAACAAGGTGCTTCACGACCGGGTGATCTTCCTGACCATCGTGGTTCACGACACCTCGCGGGTGGACGATGCCAGCCGGATCACCGTGGAGGAGCTCGGGCAGGGGTTCTGGAGGGTGCGGGCCTCGTTCGGCTTCATGGAGGAGCCCAACGTACCGCAGGTGCTCCGGCGATGCGCGGACTACGGATTAAAGCTTCGCGAGGCGGAGACCTCGTATTTCCTGAGTCGTGAGACGATCATCTCCAGCAGGAAGAGCGGGATGGTCCGCTGGCGGGAGATGCTGTTTGCCGTCATGGCCAGGAATTCCCAGAGCGCGACCAGCTTTTTCCAACTGCCTGCCAACCGGGTCGTCGAACTGGGCATGCAGGTGGAGATCTGACGTCCGGGGATTGAAGGATGCCGGGGAGAGGCGCGTCCGAAAGGTGCAGGGGCGGACCCCCGCGGGTTTCTTCCCTCCAAGGCGGGCTGGATGAAGCCGCCGGCTTTGCTTGGCGGATCCGGCTTCATGGGGCAGTTTTCAACTGTTCAGTCATGTATCGAATCCACGTGTTCTGTCTGGTGCTTGCGGTCGCTCCGGTGATGGCCCTCGCCGGAGTGTCCGGCGACGCCATCTACCGCCGCTTGTGCGTGGAATGTCACGGGGAGCAGGGCGAGGGCGTGGCGGGGCGCTACGACGAGACCCTCCATGGCGACCGGTCGCTGGAGTCGCTGACCCGCCTGATTGAGCGGACGATGCCCGAGGAGCATCCCGAGCAATGTGTCGGGGAGGAGGCGTCGGCGGTGGCCCGCTACATTTTCGACGCCTTCTACTCACCGGCCGCCCGGGCGCGAAACAACCCGCCGCGCGTGGACTTTTTGCGGCTCTCCAACCGGCAGTTGCGCGAGTCCGTGGCCGACCTGTTTCTTGGGTTCCTGCCGCCGGCGGTGCCGGCGGTTCCGGGGGGGTTGCGTGCCGCCCTGTACCAGTCCAACGGGATGAACAAGAAGGAGAAGGAGGTTCTGGTCCGGACCGATCCCTCCGTGGACTTTCAGTTTGGCACCAACAGCCCCGTGGAGGGCATCACCGCCGACCAGTTTTCGATCGCGTGGACCGGTTCCCTGATGGCGCCGCACACGGGCGTATACGAATTCCGGCTCACGACCCCCAACGGAGCCCGCCTCTACGTCAATGAGGCCCTGCGGCCCGGGGACACCAATCGCCGGGATGACAGCGACGCACGGCGCGCACCGGCGGTCATTGATCTCTGGGTCAGCTCGGGGGGGGCCCGCCGTGAGGGAGTGGCCCGGATGTTCCTGCTGGGCGGGCGGTGGTATCCGCTGCGACTCGACTATTTCAAGTTCAAGGAGGCCGATGCCGGAATCCGCTTCGAGTGGCGCCCACCCCACGGCGTCTGGTCGGTGCCCGGCCCTGGGCACCTTTCGCCGGATCCATCGCCGCCCGTGGTCGTGGTCCGCACCCCCCTGCCCGCCGATGATCGGAGCCTGGGGTATGAACGGGGATCGGCGGTCTCGAAGGCCTGGCATGAGGCGACGACCCGGGCGGCCCTCGAAGTGACCGAGGACGTGGTCACCCGCCTCGACCTGTACAGCGGGACCCGCATGAAGGACACCAACCGCGTCGAAGGGCTCCGGGAGTTCGCTCTCACCGTGGCGGCTCGCGCGGCGCGGCGCCCGATGTCCGAGGCGGATCCGGACGGCGTGATCGCGGGGCTGTTCGAGTCCGGGTTGCCGCCCGAGGTCGCGGTGAAGCGGGCATTGCTCCGCACGCTGGCCTCCCCGCGATTCCTCTACCCCGACCCCGGCGGCGCGTCGGAGGACCACACCGTGGCGGCGCGGCTGGCACTGTTCCTGTGGGATTCACTCCCGGACGCGCCCTTACGGGAGGCCGCGGAGGACGGGGCCTTGCGCAGTCCCGGGCAGGTGCGTGAGGCCGCGCGGCGCATGATTGCCCTCCCGCAGACCCGGGCCAAGCTCGCCGGATTCTTCGAGCACTGGCTGGCCATGGAGGAGGCGGACGATGTCTCCAAGGATGAAAGCGCCTTCCCGGGATTCGACGCCGCGCTGCTGGCCGATCTGCGGCAGTCGCTGGAGACGCTGGTGGACGCGGTGGTATGGAGCGAGCGATCGGACTATCGGGAACTGCTGCTTGCGGACTCCCTGCCGGTGAATTCGCGGCTCGCAGCATTCTACGGGGCAACACCACCGGCCGGCGACACGTTTGAGCTGGTCCGTTTCGAGCCCGGGTTGCGCGCGGGCGTCCTGACCCATCCCTTCCTGCTCACCACGCTGGCCTATCACCGCTCGTCGTCGCCGATACACCGGGGGGTGTTTCTGACGCGCAACGTGCTCGGGCGGTTCCTCAAGCCACCGCCGATGGCGATCGAGTTCATGGACGACCGGTTCGATCCGTCGCTGACCATGCGTGAGAAGGTGACCGAGCTCACATCGAAGCCGGCGTGCATGGGATGCCATGCAACCATCAATCCGCTGGGGTTCAGTCTGGAGCATTTCGACGCCGTCGGACGCTTTCGTACGGTGGACAACACCAAGCCCGTGGATGCCGTCGCCGAATATCTGACCACGGATGGCGAACGCCTGATCCTGCGCGGCCCCCGGGACCTGGCACTCCATGCCGCAGCCAGCGATGAAGCCCGGCGCGGGTTTGTCCGGCAGCTCTTTCAGCACACCGTCCAGCAGGCTCCGGCAGCCTATGGGCCGGACACGCTGTCCTCCCTCGACCTCGACTTCCTGGAGTCCGGATGCCACATCCGCAGGCTGCTGGAGTCCATGGTCACGCTGGCGGCGATGCCTTCCTCCTCCTCCAACCCTCAACACACGACACCATGACCTTCCTTCAACGTCGCCAGTTTCTTGCCCGGCTTGGTTTGTCCACGGCTGCGCTGCCGTTTCTTGGCGGACTGTCCGCCCTGGCGTCGCCGGCTCCATCGGGTGGGCGCCAGCGGATCGTCTTCATCTTCTCCCCCAACGGCATCGTGCCCCCGGATTTCTGGCCCGACACCGAGGGTGCCGGGTTCGAACTCAAACGGATCCTGGCGCCGTTGGAGCCCTGGCGGGACCGGACGCTCATTGTGCAGGGTCTGTGCAACCGGGTGCGTGGGGACGGCGACGGACACATGCGAGGCATGAGCTGTCTGCTGACCGGCATCGAGCTGTTTCCCGGGAATATCCAGGGCGGCTCGGACACACCTGCCGGCTGGGCGAGCGGCATCTCGATTGACCAGGAACTGAAGAATTTCCTGCAGGGGCGTGAGGAAACCCGGACCCGGTTTGGGTCCCTGGAGCTCGGGGTGGCCGTGCCCAACCGGGCCGACCCGTGGACCCGATGGGTTTATGCCGGACCGAACCAGCCGGTGGCGCCGCTCGACGATCCGTATCTGGTCTTTGAGAAGTTGTACGGGCGGATGAAGGACCGGGAGAGCCTGGCCAGCGTGTTGGATTCGGTGCATGCCGACCTGAAGCGGGTGGCGGCGCGGGTGGGGGTCGAGGACCGGCAGCGCATCGAGCAGCATGCGACCCTGGTACGGGAGCTGGAGGTGGACCTGCAGACCGCCCGCGACGAGAAGCTGGCGCATCCGGAACCGGTCCTGGAGCCCGGCTGTGGGACGGAGAATGATGACATGCCCCGGGTGACCGCACTCCAGACCGACCTGCTGGTCAATGCCCTGGCGAACGACATGGCCCGCGTGGCCTCCATCCAGTTTACCAATTCAGTCGGCCAGGCGCGGATGCGCTGGCTGGGCATTGAAGAGGGGCATCATTCCCTCTCGCACGATCCGGATCTCAACGAGCCATCCCAGGAAAAGCTGGTGAAGATCAACCACTGGTTCTGCGAACAGATTGCGGTCCTCGCCCGGAAGCTGGAGGAAACACCGGAGCCCGGGGGCGAGGGCTCGATGCTGGACCACACCACGCTTCTTTGGACCAACGAGCTGGGCAAGGGCAACAGCCACACCCATGAGAACATCCCGTTCGTGCTGGTGGGCGGTGGGCTGGGATTTGGCACCGGCCGGGCGCTCAAGCTGGAGCTCACGCCGCACAACCGGCTGTGGCTTTCCCTGGCCCATGCCTTCGGGCATGACCTAAAGGCCTTCGGGAATGCCCGGTTGTGCGAGGCGGGTCCGCTGGCGTTGTCCTGAGGCGGCTCATTTCGGGAATCGCTTGTCGGGGTAGGGCGGATGGGGCGGCACCGGACGCGGATCCGCGGCGATCAATTCCTGGAGGTGCTGGATTGCGGCCTCCAGCTGGGCGTCACGCCCTTGGAAGGTTTCGTGGGGCAGGTTGTCCACCACGATGTCGGGGTCCACGCCGTGTCCCTCGATGAGCCACTCACTTTCCGGGCCGAACACGCCGAACTCGGCGGCACTGGCCATGCCGCTGTCCACCAGCCATCGCTGTGCGCTGAGCCAGATCTCGCCGCCCCAGGTGCGGGTGCCGATCACCTTGCCCAGCCCGAGACGGCGGAAGCCCTCGGTGAACGCCTCGCCGTCGCTGGCGGTCCGCTCGTTGCACAGCACCACCACATGTCCGCGAAAGGCGTAGTGCATGTTCCAGGTGGCCTGGCCCACCCGGGGCTTCCAGTAGAACCAGGCCTTCCGCAGCAGGCGGTTGAGGATCCAGGCATCAATGTTCCCGCCCCGGTTGTTGCGCACATCAATGATGAGTCCCGCGCGGTCGAAGACCGGATAATACTCGCGGGCCCATTCCGCGATGTTCTGGGTTCCCATCGCCCGCAGATGCACGTAGCCGATCCGGCCGTTGCCACGGGCCTCGACCTCCCGCCGTCGGGAAAACTCCCAATCGGAATATCGGAGGTCGGCATCCCGGGGGATGGAAACCGGTTTCACCACGACCTGCCTCGGATCGCTGGTGCCACCCGGCCGGACCTCCAGCAGCACCTGGCGCCCGGCCTGGTTGCGCAGGAGACGTTCGAACTCCAGCACGGGCAGCGTGGGCAGGCCGTTCACCGCGGTGATCACGTCGCCCGTGCGGACGTCCACCCCAGGCTGACGCAAGGGTCCGAGGCCGCCCGGGAAATCGGGATCGCTTTCGTAGAGGCGGTCCACCCGCCAGCCGCCGCCCGACTCCGTGCGCACGAGCAGCGCTCCGAGCGAGGCGGGCCGGACGGAATCGGAACCCTCGCGGAGGTCGCCGAACCGGACGTTGATGTGGAGCGTGGAGAGTTCGCCCATCAGCTCCGAGAGGACTTCGCTGAGCTCCGCCCGGTCGCTGACCCGGTCCACGAGGGGCAGGTAGCGGTCCCGAAGGGCGGCCCAATCCAGTTGATGGATCCCGGGGTCGTAGAAGTAGTCCCGCATCATCCTCCACGACTCCAGGAAGATCTGGCGCCATTCCTCCCGCGGCACCACCGGAAAGGTCCAGTCGTCGAGGCGGAACCGGTCTTCGAGTTTCGCCGGCGCCGGGGCATCGCTGGCAATCGCATGGAACTGGTCGCCTTTGCGCACCAGCAGCTTCCGGCCGTCCAGTGACAGCTCATAGGCGGTCACGTCCTCCACCAGGGTCTTCGCCTTGGGATCCTTCCGCGTGATCTCGAGCTGGCGGAGCTGCCACTTGGTGTCGAAGCCGGTGTCCCGTGCCAGCCAGAACAGGTGTTTCCGGCCAACGGATAATTGCTGGAGGTTTCCGGCAGGGACCGGCACCTCATAGAGGCGGGAGGGCAGGCCTTCCCATTCCACGACCACCTCGGTGGCCGCGGTCGCAGCGCCCTCGGAAGAAGCGGTTTGCCCGGGCTTGGACGATTTGTCAGCCGGCGTTTCGGCCTCAGCATTCGGCGAACCCAGTTCAGTGGGTTCCTGAAACGGCCACCGGGCCGTGGACCTGAGCGCCAGGGCGAACACCTGCGTGGATTCCGGGAAATACGGCTCCGGCTGGCGTGGACCCCAGGGACTGTCCACGAGGGATCGAAGCCGGCGATCGCTCAGGAAATAGAGCCATTGGCCGTCCGGCGACCATGCCGGATTGTAGCTGTCCACGCGGTCGCTGGTGACCACGGCGCGCCGTCCGTCGGCGGCGCCGTACAGGTGGACCTGCGGGTAGCCGTTGGAGGCCGCCGTCACGTAGGCGAGCCAGCGCCCATCGGGGGACCAGGAGAAGTCGGTGATGGCGTCCATGCCGCTTTCCGCAACCAGGGTGAGGGTGTTGGTCCCGGGCTCCAGAATCCAAAGCCGCTGATTTTTGTCGCCCCACGCAATGCGGCTGCCGTCGGGGGATGGGACTCCGGGATGCCGGAATACGGAGCCGTTGGTGGTGAGCTGAACCGGGGCGCCCACGCCGTTTGCGGGCAATCTCCAGAACTCCAGCTCGCCGGTGGCATCCGAAAGCGCCAGCAATTCCCGGCCGTCCGGCAGGAACGTTGCCGCCCGGTACCGCACCCCGGCGGGACGGGGCACCTCGACCAGGCGTCCCGGTTCCACGGTGGCCACAAACACCTGCCCCCGGGCGGTCAGCGCCAGCCGGTCTCCGGATGGCGAGAGTTTCGCGGAGGTCATGTAGTCCAGGGGTCGCTTCACCCAGCGCTCCCGCAACTGGTCGAAGTCGGAGGCCAGCACCACCGGAATGATGGTGTCCTGCCCGGAGGCCAGGTCATGCAGGTGGAGGTTCCCTGCTCGCGCGTACACCACCCGGCCGGCGTGGAGCGAGGCGGTCTGGATGTCGAACCCGGTGTGGCGGGTTCGTTGCTGCAGGTCCGTGCCGTTCGTGGTCATGGACCACAGGTTCATGATCCCGTCGCGGTCCGAGATGAAATGGATCCGGTCGGCCCACCACATTGGATTGCGGCTGGTGCCGTCGAAATCCGCCGCCAGTCGGACCGCCTCGGCGTCACCGCGCGCGAAACGCCAAAGGTTCTCGATCCACCCGCCCCGGTAGCGTTTGGTGCTGCTGCCCTGCTTGGGCAGGCGGGTGAAGTACAGCGTGGTGCCCTCCGAGTCGTACACCCCCTCCGACGCCTGGGCCAGCGGGACCGGTTCGCGGATGCCGGTGGCTGGATTCAGCCGGATGAGTTGGGCATTCGGCAGGGTCGCGTGTCGGAGGGTCTGGTACAGCACCCGGCCGTCCGGGGTCCAGCCGGCGATCCGCGGTTCGCTGCCGTCAAAGGTATGCCGGGTCGGCAGCCCGCCGGATGCGGGCATGGTGTACACTTCGCGGGGTCCTTCGTACTCGGCCGAGAACGCGAGGGTGGCGCCGTCCGGTGAAAAGGCGGCGTGCTGCTCCATTCCGGGGTGCGACGTGAGCCGGCGGCCGACCCCGCCGGCCGTGGACACAGACCAGAGGTCTCCCTCCGCAGTGAAGACAATCGTCTCCCCGTGGAGGGCGGGATCCCTGAGGTAGGCGCCTGGGCCCGGGGTGGCGCCCCAGGACACGGCCGCGAGGCAACACAGGAGAAGGCAGCAACGGATCACCGGACGGAAACTATCCTGGGCCACCGGCGCGCGTGAAGTTCGGACCGCGAGGCCCAGAGCAATTCCCGGCCAATTCCCGGTTCCGCCGGGGGGCCGGGTCTCATGCCGGTGTGAATCCCCGACGGGCCAGCTCGGCCAGGGTCCACTCATACTCTCCCACCAGCATGTCCTCCACCCGCGCGGATTTCAGCGGCCGGGGCAGCACCTCCCAGGTGTACGTCTCCATTTCGAGGTGATGGCACAGATTGGGATGTTGCCGCAGGACATCCAGGGTGGAGCGGACGTGTTCCGCGGTGGTGCCCAGAGTACCGGTCTCCGGAGCGTGGAGGGGCACGTGGAAGTGGATCCTCCATTCGCGGTCCCATTGGGGCCCGTCGCTGACCGGGGTGGCCAGCGCCTCCTCCAGATCCTGATAGCGCACCAGTTCGCCGTCGGCGCGGCGCTCGATGACCTGATGGAAATACACCCCGTCGAGGAACGAATCGAGCTGCCGTCGGACCTCCAGGGTCGGGTGGACGCGGAGCGCGTTGCTGAGGTGGATTTTGCTGACGATCACCCCGCGACGACGGAAGCGCTCCAGGGCTGCCGTTGCCTCCTCGTACTGGAGTGCGAAATGGCAGGTGTCGTAGTTGATTCCCAGGTGTTCCCACAGGCGCTGGTCCCCCGGGCGGTCCGCCTCGAGTTGCTCCATGAGAACGAGGCACTCGGTGGTGTTCTCAACGGTTCCAAACGGCTCGGGCTCCAGACCGAGATGAAGCTTCCGGCCGGTACGGCGGCAGAGCTGCTCCTGATGATCCACACACCGCCACAAGTTCTCGCGGGCGGCGCGGAGGCCGCGCTCGCCGAGTCGAAACTGTTTGAAGCTGACCGGCACGGTGCTGACGGATCCTTCGACACCCGGGGGCAGCAGTGCTGCCAGAAGGTCAAACAACCGGTTCGTGTAGGCGAGTCGCTCGGGAGTGGTCCAGTCCGGCTGCGCCACCTGTTCCTTGACCCGGGTGCCGTGAAAGTTGCCGTAGGGGAATCCGTTGATTGTGAAGACGTAGCAGTGGTGCCGCTCCAGCCAGTCTCGGAAGCTGCGCAGCGTGGTGGACTGGCTGAGTTCGCGGGACGCCAGATCACTCAACCGCAGGCCGATCGCGTAAGGGCGTCCGGAGGCCACCCGTCGGCGCACCGCCAGCGTGTGCTCCTGAAGTCCGGCAAGGGTCTCGGCCCAGTCGCGTCCGCGATGGACATTGGTGCAGTAGGCCAGATGCGCGCCATGCGTGAGCTTCACGGACTCAGACTACCCGGCCCGGCCCGGTCGTGCGAGGTCGCGGCGCATCAACCGGCCGGAGCAATGCTCGGGCGCACGTGCGGACCTGCCAGGGCGCTGAGGGCCTTACGGAGCCCCCACCGCTCCCGCCAGGTCGGGGGCGGTTCCGTCCAGACACGGAGAGGTTGCGGACCTTGAAGTTCTCCCCACTGGGATTGCCGCACATGAAGGATTCGCAGCGGCCGCCAAGCGAGGCGCTCCGGCCCAGTTCCCAGGCGAATGAAGGGTTCCTCGGTACCGCAACGCAGGGCGGCACCAGGCCGGAAAAGCCGGTCTCGTGCGCCACCACGGCTCCCAGTGCCGGATGATCGCCGAACGGCGAACCGAAGCGCCCGCTCAACACCCAGTTGGTGGCCGTTATCGGGCCCTTGCGGAAGGCGTTCCGGGCGGTCTCGCTTTTTCCGCGGCGAGCAATGCGGGCAGGGAGAGGCCCAGCGGTGCCCGCGCACCCAGCTTGAGGAAATGGCGCCGGGTTTGTCCGGTGCAGAGCGGCAACCGGCGAGGGGTCAGGCGGACGGTGAGCATGAAGCGGGAGCCGTTCGGAACCCCGCCATTCCGCCCGGCGCTCCTGAATCTGCAAAATCAGGCTGCGATGCTCGCAGCGCGCCAGCGCGGACGCTGGCTGGTGGGTCGCATTGGATCCGGAGGCATGGCCGGGCTCAACCCCCGGGTTCGGTTCGTGTCCGTTCACGGGCGCGGGAAGCGGGACGACGCACCCGGGGGCGCCGTCAGGTGGGGATTTTTGACACCGCGACGAACAACGGGGCTTCGCGTGGCGTTTCGGGGCCACTCCATCGGGCTTGCCGTCGAGGGGCCGCCGCGGCTTCCCTTGGGGGATGGACCTTGTCACAAGCCGGTGGCTGCGATGCTGGCTGATGGTGTGGTTGGCGGGCGGAATCCTCCGCGGGCAGGAATTGGGTCTTGGATTTCAAGCGAATCCGGATCCGGCCCGGGTGCTGCGCACTGTCGGGTATACGCTGAACGTGACCAACCTCTCCGGGGAGGCCCTGAACGGGCTGGTCATCGAGGTGGACATCCGGGGCGGAGTCACCCTGACGGCCTCCTCCAACTCTCTCGGTTCCGCGACCAATCTCGCGTCCGTGGCTTTGTTCACCATTCCCGCGCTGACCAATCGTGCCGATGCCGTGCTCACCTATTCCGGCGTCGCCGTGGATCCGGGAGTGATCACCCACCGGGTCATCGGCGGCATTGGGGGTGTCGCCGCCGACATCGCCCTCTTCTCCACGACCAACATCTACGGCGTTGCCCGGCTTACCGCGGCCTGGGGGCCCTTTCCCGGGGGCGTCATCCAGAACGACCTCGTCGCGGGAGGGCTCACCATCTCAAATGAGGGGCCGGACAACGCCGCGGGCGTCGTGGTGCGTCAGGAACTCCCTGCGGGACTTCACTGGGTGTCCGTGGCCCCGTTGTCGTTGCCGGTGGAGGTGCGGGATACCCATGCCTGGGTGACGGTCGGGTCCCTGGCCGCCGGATCGGAGGCACGGCTGCAACTGGCCTTCCAGCCGGAGCCCGCCGGCACCATGCCGCTCATTGCCGCTGTCGAGGCGCCGGGATTCGAGAATCCCGTCCCGCCGGGTGCCACGAGCCGGGTGGACCTGCTGGTGGGCACCGGCACCTTCGCCGACCTTGAGATCACGCTGAGGTCACCCCAGGTGCTCAACCGTCAAACGGGACTCCTTGAACAGCGCATTGGACTGTCGAATGCCGGTGCGAGTCCGGTCGGCGCGGCCCGTGTGCTGGTTTCCGGGTGGACCAACGGGCTGTTCAACGCTTGGGGAACCAATGGGGTGACCCCGTTCGTCACCTACCCGTCACCGCTCGCCCCGGGGCAGTCGGTGGAGTTGGTGTTGCAGTCCTTCAGTCCGTCCCGTCAGGCCGGCCCTGACCCGGAACTGGCTGCGGTGGGTGTCCCGGTGCCCCGGGTTCCCATCCCTGAAGTCACAGGCGTCAACGGCACCCGCCTGTTGAACTGGACTGCCGGCCAGGCGTTGCTCGAGTTTCCGGCGGTTGAGGGAGCGCGCTATGCCATCCGGTACGCTTCCACCCCCGCAATGACGAACAGTTGGATCGTCCAGCCGCTGGTGACCGCGCCCGGATCGTGGGTCCAATGGTTCGATGATGGGCCACCCGCCACGCTGACCCTGCCCTCCGCGGCTGCAGGGCGCTATTATCAGGTGGTCGAGGTGGTGTGGCCATGAAGCGTCCAGGCATGGCGGTGGACCCCGGGGGTGCCCGGGATTTGATGTCGCACGGCATGCCGCGATGGGCTCATGATTTCCTCAGGCTTTAAGACTTGATCGCATCCGGCGCGGGGTCGGCATGATCCGCGCGGACACGCCGCAACGACATTCCATGCAAACCGATCTTCCTTGCCGCCGCTTCCGGGGTGGCCACCCCTTGGCCCTTCCGGCGGGCATCAGCGGCTGCCTTGCAGTGCTCGGGGGCACTGCGGGGCTTGCCCAGAACGTGGCCGACGACTGGACCCGCAACTTCCGGCTTGGCGCCCAGACCATGTTCAACGTCAAGGCGGACTTCTCGGTCAGCGGGACTGTTCCGGTGAGCCGGCCGCCTCCGGGTCCGGTGGGTGTTCCCGGCGCCGATCATTTTTACGATGACGGATTTGTGCGTGTGGACCAGACCGGCAACGCGGGCGGGACCACCTCATTCTGGGGCTATCAGAGCGGTTCCCAGGTGGATGCTGCCAACGACCGGATCGTGATGAAGAGCGTCCGGTCGTTTCAGGCTTCCGAGGACACCACGGTCAACTCGGGCTTTTCGCCGGGACTGGACACCGCCTATGGGTCCCAGATCCGTGATTGGGGCCGGACGCGCCTCGGCTGGGAGGTGGGCTACGCGTTCACACCGTTTGATTTCAAGGATGAGACGCCCCTGGCGGCGACGGTGACGCGGGACGTCCAGGCGTTCAGCTACGGGGGCATCGCGCTGCCACCCGCTCCGTTTGCCGGAGGTCCGTCGGGCGTGGGGCCGGCCATCGGGGACGTCTCGACAGCCCTGGCCGATGAAGTGCTCGGTGCCACGATCACCGGCACCCGGCAACTTGACGTCAACCTGCACGCCCTCCGGGCGGGCGTGACGCTGTTCTGGCGCTTTCAGCCGCGTTGGGCGCTTTCGGGAAGCCTCGGCCCGGCGATGGGACTGGTGCCCGGCACGTACCGCTACGAGGACACCTTTGCGATGGCCGACGGCACGACCGCCACGGAGTCGGGATCCAGTTCGAAGACGGAGGTCGTCTTTGGTGGCTATGCCTCGGCAACGTTGCTCTGCCGTGTGACGCATTCGGCCGATGTTTACCTGGGCACCCAGTTCATGGGACTGCAGAGCGCGAGCTTTGGGAGTGCCCAGCGTCAGGCGGAGTTGAACCTCGGTGCGACATTCACCCTGTCCCTGGGCGTCAACTGGCCGTTTTAGTGCGGAGGGACCCGCTCTTGACGTCGAACGTTGCTGTGGCAGCCGATCTGAAGGCGTCCGATGGGCCGGAAGCCGGGATTCTGGCCGGCCGTGAGGCGGCGCTGGCGACCACGCTGGCGTCGCTGAATGACCCGAGATCCCGGGTTGCCTGGCTTGTCGAGCGTGCCCGGCACCAGCCGCCACTTCCCGACGCGCTGAGGCTTGCAGGGTACCAGGTGCCCGGATGTCAGGTAAGGTTTTGGTGGATCGCAGAACATCGGGATGGCTGTTGCTGGTTTCGGTCCGACTCGGACGCCGTGACCCTCCGCGCCATGGGTCGGCTGTGGTCGGAGCTGGCCAGCGGTGCCACTCCTCGGGAACTGGCCGGGTGGCACCCGGACTTCCTGGAGCGGCTTGGCGTGCTGCGGCCGCTGGCGACAAGCCGCCAGGAGACCGTCCGTCGCATCGGGGACCTCATCCGGTCCTTCGCCGCGCTCCACGTCCACGGACCACCATGAGTTTAGGCACGGCGTGGATGACCGACGCGCACAACCACCTGCAGGACGCCCGATTTGCCGGCAGGCAGGCCGATGTGATGGATGCTGTGCGCCGGGCTGGCGTGGCGCGCATGGTGGTCAACGGCACCGGGGAGGAGGACTGGCCCGGAGTGGCGGCGCTGGCCCGGCAGTTTCCGGAGGTCGTCCCCGCCTTTGGCTGTCATCCATGGTGGCTGCGGCATCGCACGCCGTCATGGATTCGCACCCTGGAGTCGTGGCTCGACGCAACGCCCGGGTCCGGCGTCGGAGAGATCGGGCTGGATCGCTGGATGATTGAAAACCCGGAGGGCTGGCGGCGGGCCTCCGGGGTTTTTGGGGAGCCGCCAACGCTTGCGGAGCAGGAGTCGGCGTTCGTCGCGCAACTTGAAATCGCCTCGCGGCGCAACCTGCCGGCGAGCATCCATTGCCTCGGTGCGTTCGGACCTCTGGGCGATCTGCTGGGGCGGCATCCGCGTCCGGAGCGTGGATTTCTGCTGCACAGTTATGGCGGCCCGCGGGATCGGATTCCCGGATTGGTCCGGCTGGGCGCGTACTTCGGATTTCCGGGATACTTCGGACATGAGCGGAAGGCGGCCGCCCGGGAGGTCTTTCGCCACGTTCCGCGGGACCGTTTGCTCGTCGAGACCGATGCCCCGGATCAACTCCCGCCTGAGGGCTGGATCCGGCATCCGATGGACGATCCCCGAACCGGGCGTCCGGTGAATCATCCGGCCAACCTGGGAGCCGCTTATGAGGGACTAGCCGCCGTCCTGGAGCTGGACTTCGACGAACTCGTGGCGATCACTGCGGCCAATTTCGAACGTCTTTTCGGTCGTGCGTTTCAACCGGTCGGCGGGAATGAGCCGTCGTCGGCAATGGCGCAACGACGCGTCGGGCCGGGAGGATGACCGATGCGGGCAGCCCCGTTCCGGCACCCGGGGGACGGGAGGTGGCATCCGGCTGATCGGCAGCGGGGTTCCGCAGCCGTGGGGGGTATCCGCGTCCTTGCAGCCCGGCCCCGTGTCTGGCAGAAGGCGCGTTCATGCATACGTTCCGGTATGTGGGGGGTGAGCTCCAATGCGAGGGAGTTTCATTGTCGGTTCTGGCGCGACGCCACGGCACCCCCCTCTATGTTTATTCCCAAGCCACCCTCACCGACCACTACAGCAAGCTCGATCGGGCGCTGGCGCCGCTGGATCACCAGATCTGCTTCGCAATGAAGTCGAATTCGAACCGGGCGGTGATTCGCCTCCTGTCCAGCCTGGGCGCGGGGTTCGATACGGTCAGTTCGGGGGAGATCCGCCGTGTGATCTCCGCCGGAGGGAACCCCCGGCATTGCGTGTTTGCGGGCGTGGGCAAGACCGAGGAGGAGATCGCCTACGCTCTCGACCAGGGGATCTACTGCTTGAACGTGGAGTCGGAACCCGAGCTGCGGCGGATCAGCCGGGTCGCCGTCCGGAGGCGCCGCATCGCGCCGGTGGCGGTCCGGGTGAATCCCAACGTGGATGCCGGCACGCATGCAAAAATCACCACCGGCACGTACGAAAACAAGTTTGGCATCGCCTTCGAGGAGGTTGCCGGGGTGTACCACCGCGCGGCCCGGTTGCCCAACCTCCGATTGCGCGGCGTCCAGATGCACATCGGATCCCAACTGACCGAGGTGGAGCCGTTCCGGCAGGCGGTTGCCCGGGTGGCACCCCTGGTGGCGGAACTGAACGCGCGCCACGGATTCGACTTCTTCAGCATCGGTGGCGGCCTGGGGATCGTCTATCAGCCGGCGCTGGAGAGCGGGCCCGCCGCCTGGTGGACCACCCCGGCGGCACACGGTCTGTTGACGCCGGATCGTTATGCCGCGTCCCTGGTTCCTTTGCTCAAGCCACTGGGACTGCGGATCCTGCTGGAGCCGGGCCGGTTTCTCACCGGGAACGCCGGGGCTTTGTTGACGCGCGTGGAGTACGTCAAGAAGACCGGCACCCGGAACTTTGTCATCGTGGACGCCGCGATGAATGACCTGATCCGGCCGGCGTTTTACGACAGCTATCATGAGATCGTCCCGCTCCGCCGGCGGCGCGGTGTCCGGGTGGCGTCCGATGTCGTCGGACCGATTTGCGAGAGCGGCGACACCTTTGCCCGGGATCGTCCGCTCCCCAGGCTTTCTGAGGGCGACCTGCTGGCCCTGCTGAGCGCGGGTGCCTACGGATCGGTCATGGGATCGAACTACAACACCCGCCCCCTTGCGGCTGAGGTCCTGGTGCATGGGCGCCGTTCTGCGGTGGTCCGGGCGCGGCAGCCCGTGGAGCAGATCTGGGCCGGGGAGACAGCTGCCCCCTGGCAGTGAGCTCCTGAGGGGCCGAATTCGGCTTGGCGATTCCGGGGGTTGTGATACCCACCCTCCATGGCAACCGCCGAACGGGGGCGCGGATTTGATCGTTCGACACGGCTTGCGGCCGCAGTTGTGGCGTTGATGGCCGTTTCCACCCCGGCCTGCGCGGAGTGGCGGCTGCCGGACTATTTCGCTCCCGGGGGTGGCAGCCGGGCGGGAACCTGGGACGCCTTTGTCGCGTTGGGAGGCGTGGCGCCCCAGGGGTTGAACTATCAGAGCGTCGCCGGTACTCCGGACAGCGTGGACGTGTCCATGGACACGTTCTTTCAGGGGGGCGTCGGTTTCGGGTACAACATCAACCAGTTCTGGAACGTCAATTTCTCCCTGGCGGTGGGTGCGCCGGACTATTCCGTGAAGAGCGCCGCCTTCACCCCCTACGACGACTCGGTCTATGTCGGCTCGGGCCGCCTCAACCTCGACTGGTACGTGCTCCCGGGCAACATCACGCCGCTGGTGTCAGCGGGCGTGGGGTTTGTCACTCTCACGGTGGACGATCCATCCGGGGGATACTACTGCTACCCCGATTATTGGTGGGGCTGGGTGTGTTATCCCGAGACTCGCACGGAGGCGGCCTTCACCTGGAATGTCACCGGTGGACTCCGAATGGACCTTCGCCATGGCCTCTTTGTGAAGGCGGTTGCCGGAGTTGAGTGGTGGTTGCTGAGCGGCACAGAGGGCGTGCCGTACTCCATTTTTGGCACGCTTTCCGTGGGAATGAATTTCCGGTGAGCGGCGACAGCAGAAGTTGTCGCCGTCGCGCGGATTGACGCGAATGGGGCGTGTTGCACCAACCTTCCGCCCGCTTCAGTTTGTCTCGGGTACGCAGGTGCGATCCAACGGCCGGCTCCTTCGGTACTTTGGCGGGGCGGACTATCTTGGGCTTGGACGGCATACGGAGGTGCTGGAGGCCATGCGAGGCGCCCTGGATGCCGGCGCTGTTCATCCGGGTGCCTCGCGCGCGACCACCGGAGAGCAGATCCTCTACCGGCGTGTTGAACGGGCGATCGCCCGGTGGGTTCGGCGGCCGGGCGCCGTCCTCCTTCCGTGTGGCTCCCTTGCCCCCCGTGCCGCTGTGCAGGCGCTTGGTGGGCAGGTGACGCATCTGCTCCTCGACGAACGGGCGCACGCCTGTGTGGCCGAGGCGGCAGTCCTTTCCAGGTTGCCGACCATCCAGTTCCCAGGGGGCGATGTGGGCGCGCTGCGGCAGTGTCTGGAGACCCTGCCCCCGGCGGCCCGTCCTCTGGTGCTGTGCGATGGCGTGATGGCCCTGCAATGCCGGTTGTCCCCTCTCGACGGCTATCTTGCGGCGCTGCCCCGGGGCGGATGGCTCCTGGTTGACGATTCGCATGGCCTGGGGGTGACGGGACCCGGCGGACGCGGCACGGTCGCCCATTTCCGGCTGAACGATTCCCGGATCGTCCAGGTGTTCAGCCTTTCGAAGGCCGTCGGGGTGGCCGGGGGCGCGGTGGCCGGGTCGTCGCACCTGATGGCCAGGATCCGGTGTGGGGTGCCGGTGTTCGTCGGCGCGACCGCCCCGCCCTACACCGTCGTGGCCGGAGTGCTGGCGGCACTCCGGATCTTGCGGACCCGGCCCGGACGCGTCGCCACGCTCGCATCCCGTGCGCGGGAGCTGCACGCCCGGCTGCCGCCGCACCCGGAGCTCGCCTGCAGCCGCGAAGTGCCGGTGGTGGTGGCGACGCCAGCGTCCGCCCACGGCGTCCGCGCCCTGCACCGGTCTCTGCGGAAGGCGGGGATTTATCCGACCTGGATCTGCTACCCAGGGGGGCCCGCGGGTGGATTCCTGAGGATGGCGCTCAACGTCGGGCATTCCCGCGAGGACGTTGATCTGCTGGCGGCGGCGATCCGTGAGGGATTGGAGCGATGATGCGGATGCCGACGCCGGGGTTCCGATCCCGAGAGAACCGGTGGAACTTCTGTCCGGCAGCGGTTATTCATCACGGCGTCGTATGCCTCAATTCCAGTACAAGGCCCGGCGTCGTTCGGGAGATCTGGTCGAGGGATCCCTCGAGGTGGCGGATCGCGCGGCGGCGCTGGGTCAACTGGGCAAGCTGGGCCTGTTCCCGGTGGCGGTGACGGCCGCCCGTGCGGGGCGGGCGGGTTCCACGGGAGCGCCCGCGGCTGCGCGGGGCGCACGGAGCCTGTTGCCGGTCGGGCTCTTCGCCCAGTTCCGGCGCCATCGGAAGCCCAAGCTGCAGGAGTTGGCCACCTTCACCCAGCAGTTGGCCAACTTGTTGAGGGCCGGGATGCCCCTGACGATGGCGCTGCAATCCATGAGCAGCCTGAGCACCAAGGGGATCCCCTCCGAGGTGGCCCGCCAGCTGAAGCAGGATGTCACGGAGGGGCGCAGCCTGTCGGATGCCATGGGCCGCCAGCCCGTGATTTTCCCCGCTCTGGTGGTCAACATGGTGCGTGCCGGCGAAAAGAGCGGCGCGCTGGAGGAGGTGCTTCGCCGTCAGTCGGCGCATTTCGAGCGATTCGCCGACGTCCAGGCCAAGTTCAAGTCGGCCATGATTTATCCGCTGGTGGTGCTCAGCGTCGGGGTGGCGCTGGTGGTGTTCTTCATGACGGCGTTGCTGCCGAAGTTCATGAATCTGTTTGAAAGCATCCCCGGCTTCGAACTCCCGGCATCCACACGGCTGCTCATCAACACCAGCCGGTTCCTGAGCCACTGGTGGTGGGTGCTCGTGCTCGCCGGTGCGCTGATCGGGCTGCTGTACGTCCGGTATCGTGCCACTCCGGGTGGGCGCCGGACCATTGACCGCATCAAGCTGTCGGTCTGGATCTTTGGCCCGGTGACCCGCCTGAACCTCTTCGGGCAGTTTGCCCGCACGCTGGGAACCCTCCTGCGCAACGGAGTGCCCGTCCTGGAGGCGCTGCGGATCACCGAGCTGGTCGTCCCCAACACCATTGTTGGCGACGCGATCGCGCAGACGCGCACCGCGGTCACCGACGGGAAGACGCTTGCGCAGCCTCTGGCGAAGGCGGGCATCTTCCCGCAGTTGATGATTGACCTGCTCAAGATCGGCGAGGAAACCGGAGACATCCCGGGCTCCCTTGAGAATGTCGCCGAAACCTACGAGCGGGAGCTCACCCTGGGGCTCCGCGCCATGACCAATCTGATCGAGCCGATCATGATCGTGGGCATCGCGATTGTGGTCGGCTTTCTGCTGATGTCGGTGATGTCCGCGATGTTTGCGATCACCCAGAACCTCCAGCGGTGAACCCCGTGATCGCATCGGCACCGCGTCGTCGCCCCCCCGGGGCGCGGCGCCATTCCGCCCGGGCCTTCACGCTGATCGAGTTGCTCGTGGCAATGGCCATTGCGGCGTTGCTCATGATGACCGCCATCCCGTACTTCCGTTCGGCTCGCAAGACGCCGCTGGTGCGCGCGACCAACGACCTCGTCGAGGCCTGCCGCCTGGCGCGGGTCAGGGCCATCCTCACCGGACGCCCCATGCAGGTGGTGATCTTCAACGGCGGCGCATCCATCGGGGTGGAATCGGTGCCCAATCTGAGGCCGGCGGTCCGGTCCCTTGCGGACACCGATCCGGCCTTTGCCGCCGGACTGGAGGAGCAGGGTCTGAACTCCGGCGGCCCGGCGCTGTTCGAGGCGCAGATTGACGACGAGGTCGCCTTCCGTCGGCCGCTGCTCATCAATGGTCGGGACTTTTTTGACTCGGCGGCCCAGGCGGCTGCCATCCGCTTCTTCCCCAATGGCACCTGCGATGCCCTGCAGGCGGAGCTGCAGTGGTTGCGGCAGGACATCCGGCGCATCAGCCTCGACATCATGACCGCCCAGCCCTTGGTGGAGGGATACCAATGAACGCGTGGCGACCCCCCGGGAATTCGGGCCGGCGCCGGGGGGCCTTCACGCTGATCGAGGTGGTGGTGGCATCCGCAATTCTCGCAGTGGGCCTGGGCGGCATTCTCATGATCTGTTCCAACGGGCTGCGCACGGCCCGGATCCTTGACCGGGTCCATGTGGATGCTGGAAGCCTCGCGGCCCTCGTGTCGCTGACCAACCGGCTGGAGGAGGGTGTGGATTCCGGAACCTTTGGGGATCTGTACCCGGGATACCGCTGGTCCCGGGAGATCCGCGAGGTCGCGACCAACGGACTTTTCCAGGTGGATTTCCTCGTCTTTCACTCCGGGGATGCGCGGGGGACGGAGTCCCGGATGACCATCCTGTTGCATCGTCCGATGAGCACGCGTCCGCCCGGCCGATGAACTCCCGAACCCCCCATCCGGTGTGCGCCGGCCGGCCCGGTTTGGTGGGGCGTGTCGCGGCGTTCACCCTGATCGAGGTGCTGGTGGCCACGTTTGTTTTTGCCATTGTGCTGGCCTCCCTCTTCGGCACCTGGCGGGTGATCGCCCGCAGCACGGAGTCGGCCATCAGTCTGGCGGCGGAGGCGCAACGGACCCGGCTGGCACTCCAATGCATTGAGGAGGCCTTGAGTGCCACGGAGATGTTCCAGAGCAACCTCCGGTGGTACTCGTTCCTCGCCGACACCGCCGGACCTTATGCCGAGGTCAGTTTTGCGGCGAACCTCAGCGATTCGTTTCCGGGGAGCGGCTTTTTTCTCGGACAACGGTTGCGGCGGATCACCCTGAGGGTCGAGCCGGCGCCCGAAGGCGGGAACCATCTGGTGATGCACCAGACCCCGCTCCTGGCGCCACTGGACGGAGATGTCGAGACCTACCCGCTGGTGCTGGCCACGGAGGTCAGCTTGTTTCAACTGCGGTTTTGGGATCGGCGCCGCAGTGAGATGATCGAGGATTGGACGACGACGAACCAGATTCCGATGGTGGTGGAGGTCATCCTGGGGACCGGGACTGAGAATCGCCTGTCGCGACGTCCCGCGGCGATTGTAAGCCGGGCGGTGCGCCTTCCGGACCTTGCGGTGCCCCCGACCCTTCAGGGGGGCGTGCCAGGGGGACCCCAGGGGGGAGGAGGCGTGCGATGAGAAGGGGTTGCGAATCGGGGTCTCCGGTGTGCCGCATGCGATCCCGTCGTGGTGTGGCATTGATCATCGTGCTGCTGACGCTTTTCACCCTCGGGGTGATGGCCGGAATCTTCTCGTACGCGATGAAGGTGGAGACCCGCCTTGCGGCAAACACCACCAGCGGCACCGAACTCGAATGGCTGGGTCGCTCCGGTGTGGAGGTCGCCAAATGGATTCTGGTCCAGCAGGAGACCCAGGTGCCTTCCGAACGCGGGTATAACGCGCTCAACCAGTTCTGGGCGGGCGGGCCGGGCCCGGTGGATTCCGTGGACAACCCGTTCGCCGGGATGTCTCTGAACCAGATCCCGGTGGGAGAAGGGATCGTCTCCCTGGAGATCGTGGACCAGGAACGTTGGATGAACATCAACTCGGTCTACCGGAATCCCGCGCTGATGGATCAGGCGCTTTCGATGGCGGGCGCCGACGCGACGGACGCCTCGGTCATCAGCGCGGCCATCCTCGACTGGGTGGATCGGGACGACATTCCCCAGGCCGCCAACGGGGCGGAGCGGGATTACTACTTGAGCCTGCCCCAGCCGATCGAGGCCAAGAACGGAGTGATTGACGATCTCCGTGAGCTGCTGCAGGTGCGCGGGGTCACTCCGGCCATCTTCTGGGGACCGTCCTGGACCATTTCCGTGATGGGCGGGGGTGACGTCGCGGCGGCATTGACCGCCGGGGGCGACGATCTGGCGGCGGGAGCGGGATTGTCCGAACTGTTTTGCGCCGTTTCCACCGGCCGGATCAACGTCAACACCGCGCCGGAGCCCGTGCTGCGCCTGCTCCTGGGCGGAAATGCCTCCCGTGCCCGGGAAGTGGTGCGGATGCGTGAGGAGCTGCCGGCCCGCGATGCCGGAGACATGGCACGGCTCCTGGGCGGGGTCGGCCCCGGAGCGGGCACGATTGGCGGTCAACTGACCGTGCAGAGCTTCACCTTCGCGGTTCGGGTGACGGCGCAATTGGGGGCGGCCCGGGAAACGTTCCTCGCCTTGATCAGCCGGGCGGGATCACGCGAGTACCAGACGCTGCTTTTTCGTCGCGAGTAGGGGATCGGGACGGTGAATCTGGCGCACTGGACGTGGAAACATTTTCGGAAATGTCGGGGATTTCCGCGGAAATCCGCTCGAATCCGGAGCCGCTCAAAAAATTTCCAAATTTCCCTTTGACCCATCGAGCGCCATCCGGTAAACCTTCTCCCGTCGTTCGGGGAACCCTGAGCGAAGGATGAGAGACGTTTCTCGGTCCGAAACATGACCGAGGAATCTTTTGTCGTCTCACAGGGTCCCGGTTCCTTGAAAGTAGCGATGTACGGTAAGGCGGAATATTTTCCAGCCTGTCAATTTCAGAATCATCGGTGGTCAAACACCGATACTTTCTACGGAGAGTTTGATTCTGGCTCAGAACGAACGCTGGCGGCGTGGATAAGACATGCAAGTCGAACGCTGACCCAGAGGTAGCAATATCATTGGGTTGGAGTGGCGCAAGGGTGCGTAACACGTGGGCAATCTACCAGGAAGACCGGAATAACCTGCCGAAAGGTGGGCTAATGCCGGATGTGGATCCGGGAGGGCATCCTCTTGGACCCGAAGTTGGGGACCGCAAGGCCTGACGCTTCCTGATGAGCCCGCGGCCTATCAGCTAGTTGGCGGGGTAAAGGCCCACCAAGGCAAAGACGGGTAGCTGGTCTGAGAGGACGACCAGCCACACTGGAACTGAGACACGGTCCAGACACCTACGGGTGGCAGCAGTCGAGAATTTTTCACAATGGGGGAAACCCTGATGGAGCGACGCCGCGTGGGGGATGAAGGGCTTCGGCTCGTAAACCCCTGTCATTCGCGAATAATTGGCGCGGTCGAATACACCGCGTCTTGATAGTAGCGGAAGAGGAAGGGACGGCTAACTCTGTGCCAGCAGCCGCGGTAATACAGAGGTCCCAAGCGTTGTTCGGATTTACTGGGCGTAAAGAGTGCGTAGGCGGTGGGGAAAGTTCGGGGTGAAATCTCCAGGCTCAACCTGGAAACTGCCTTGAAAACTTCCCCGCTAGAGGGCCGCAGAGGAGATTGGAATTCTCGGTGTAGCAGTGAAATGCGTAGATATCGAGAGGAACACCAGTGGCGAAAGCGAATCTCTGGGCGGTCACTGACGCTGAGGCACGAAAGCCAGGGGAGCAAACGGGATTAGATACCCCGGTAGTCCTGGCCCTAAACGGTGCGCACTTGCTGTGAGCGGATTTAAAACCCGCTTGTGGCGAAGTTAACACGATAAGTGCGCCGCCTGAGGAGTACGGTCGCAAGATTAAAACTCAAAGAAATTGACGGGGGCCTGCACAAGCGGAGGAGTATGTGGCTTAATTCGATGCAACGCGAAGAACCTTACCTGGTCTTGACATGCATGTGGTAGAAGCCTGAAAGGGTGACGACCCCGTAAAACGGGAGCATGCACAGGTGCTGCATGGCTGTCGTCAGCTCGTGTCGTGAGATGTTGGGTTAAGTCCCGCAACGAGCGCAACCCCTGTGTCCTGTTGCCACCCCGAAAGGGGGGAACTCTGGACAGACTGCCCCGCTTAAACGGGGAGGAAGGTGGGGATGACGTCAAGTCAGTATGGCCCTTACGACCAGGGCTGCACACGTACTACAATGCCCGGTACAATGGGCTGCAAGCCAGCAATGGTGAGCAAATCCTCAAAACCGGGCCCAGTTCAGATTGTCGGCTGCAACTCGCCGGCATGAAGCTGGATTCGCTAGTAATGGCGCATCAGCTACGGCGCCGTGAATACGTTCCCAGGCCTTGTACACACCGCCCGTCACATCATGAAAGCCGGTTGTACCCGAAGCCGTCAAGCCAACCGCAAGGAGGCAGACGTCTAAGGTGTGGCTGGTGATTGGGATGAAGTCGTAACAAGGTAGCCGTAGGGGAACCTGCGGCTGGATCACCTCCTTTCTACGGAGAAATGGGCCCCGAAAGGGTGTCCGGACCGGCGGAAGATGCCACTTACCGTACATCGCTGTTTTCAGGAACCACTGTTCCTTTCAGCGGCCCCCGTGCCGGAACCGGCGTGGGGCTGTAGCTCAGCTGGTAGAGCGGTAGCTTTGCAAGCTATAGGTCAGGAGTTCGAGTCTCCTCAGCTCCACCACGCTCATCGGGGGCCTGTAGCTCAGTTGGTTAGAGCATGCGCTTGATAAGCGCAGGGTCACTGGTTCGAGTCCAGTCAGGCCCACCAGCCGAGCTCAATCAGGATGCTTTCGGCGCAAGCCGTCGTTCTTTGAAATCTGTGTGTGATAAAGGGTATGTGTATCAACACAATACTACATTTTCAATCAAGCTACTAAGGGCAGCAGGTGAATGCCTTGGCGCTGATAGGCGATGAAGGACGCAGCAAGCTGCGATAAGCTGTGGGTAGCCGCAAGCAGGCTTTGACCCTCAGATTTCCGAATGGGGAAACCCTCCCTTTCAAGGGAACTGCCGGATGAATTCATAGTCCGGCAGGGCAAGACGGGGCGAAGTGAAACATCTCAGTAACCCCAGGAAAAGAAAACGAAGTGATTCCGCAAGTAGTGGCGAGCGAACGCGGAGAAGCCCAAACCGGGGTGATTCATCACCCCGGGGTTGCGGGACCTCCATCACAGATCTGCAGAGACCAGTTGAATGGCTTGGAAAAGCCAGCCAGAGACCGTGACAGCCGGGTCAACAAACTCCGAGCAGACTGGGAGGACATCCCAAGTAGTGCGGTGCACGTGAAACTCCGCGCGAATCCGTCCAGACCACTGGATAAGGCTAAATACTCATCAGCGACCGATAGTGAACAAGTACCGCGAGGGAAAGGCGAAAAGAACCCCTGCTAGGGGAGTGAAATAGAACCTGAAACCCGCTGCCTACAATGTGTGGGAGCCCATTCGTGGGTGACCGCCTGCCTTTTGCATAATGAGTCTGCGAGTTATTATCTGTGGCCAGCATCAGCCTCTCTGAGGTGGATGCGAAGCGAAAGCGAGTACGAATGGTGCGTCCAGTCGCAGGTAATAGACCCGAAGCGGAGGTGATCTACTCTTGAGCAGGTTGAAACCAAGGTAACACTTGGTGAAGGACCGAACTCGTGGATGTTGAAAAATCCTGAGATGACTTGAGAGTAGGAGCGAAAGACTAATCAAACCCCGTGATAGCTGGTTCTCTCCGAAATCGCTTGAGGGCGAGCGTTGGGGAAGTAAACCGTGGAGGTAGAGCACTGGATGGCTTAGGGTCCCTACCGGGATGCCAAAACCAATCAAACTCCGAATTCCGCGGGATCCATTACCCCAGCATTCAGACGGCGAGGGATAAGCTTCGTCGTCGAGAGGGCAACAGCCCAGACCCGCAGCTAAGGTGCCCAAATCCGGTTCAGTGGAAAGGATGTGACGTTACCCAGACAGTGAGGATGTTGGCTTAGAGGCAGCCATCATTTAAACAGTGCGTAACAGCTGACTCATCGAGTGATGTCGCGCCGAAAATGATTGGCGATCAAACCGGATACCGAAGCCCGGGATGCACCCCCCGTTCGCGCGGGGTGCGTGGTAGGAGAGCGTAGTCCGTGCGGTGAAGGCGGATCGAAAGAGACGCTGGAGCGCGGACTAGCGAGAATGCAGACACGAGTAGCGATAAACCAGATGAGAATTCTGGTCGCCGTAAACCCAAGGTTTCCTGGGCAAGGTTCGTCCCCCCAGGGTTAGTCGGGAGCTAAGACGAGGTCGTAAGACGTAGTCGATGCCCAGCCGGTCAACATTCCGGCACCGAACCAGGTCAAACCTGCGATGACGCAATGGGAAACGCAGCAGGGTCATTGAAAGACCCGGCCGAGGAGCGATCCAAAGCATGCTGCCGGAACCGCTGCCGAGAAAAGTTGCAGGCCCTTTCCTGGTCGCCCGTACCGTAAACCGACACAGGTGGGTGAGTGTAAGTGCACTCAGGCGCGCGAGAGAGACCTCTCTAAGGAACTCGGCACATTAGCCCCGTAACTTCGGGAGAAGGGGTGCTCACTTCGGTGAGCCACAGTAAATTGCGTTTAGCGACTGTTTAACAAAAACACAGCACTCTGCCACGTCGTCAAGACTACGTATAGGGTGTGACAAGTGACCAATGCGGGAAGATCAAGGCAAGGGGTTAGCCGCAAGGCGAAGCTCCGAACCTAAGTCCCCGTGAATGTCGGCCGTAACTATAACGGTCCTAAGGTAGCGAAATTCCTTGTCGGGTAAGTTCCGACCTGCACGAATCTTGTAACGACTGAACGACTGTCTCGGAGAGGTTCTCGGCGAAACTGTAGTTGCGGTGAAGATGCCGCATGCCCGCAGTAGGACGGAAAGACCCTATGCACCTTTACTGTAAGCTCGTATTGGCTTCTGGTCGGCAATGCTTAGCGTAGGTGGGAGACGGTGACGGCATGGCTTCGGTTGTGCCCGAGTCGAAATGTGAAACACCACTCTTTGCCCATTAGGAGTCTAACCCCGATCCCATCAGCTGGGCGGGGGACAGTGCGTGCGGGTCAGTTTGGCTGGGGCGGCTTCCTCCCAAATGGTAACGGAGGAGCGCGAAGCTGGGCTCAGCATGGTTGGCAACCATGCGTCGAGCGTATGGGTAGAAGCCCGGTTGACTGCGAGACCCACAAGTCGAGCAGATGCGAAAGCAGGCCCAAATGATCCGATGGTTGAATGTGGAATTGCCATCGCTCAACGGACAAAAGGTACGCTAGGGATAACAGGCTGATCGGATCCAAGAGTTCATATCGACGATCCGGTTTGGCACCTCGATGTCGGCTCATCGCATCCTGGGGCTGGAGAAGGTCCCAAGGGTCCGGCTGTTCGCCGGTTAAAGCGGTACGCGAGCTGGGTTCAGAACGTCGTGAGACAGTTCGGTCCTTATCCACTGTGGGCGGAGGAAACTTGAGGGGTTCATTCCTTAGTACGAGAGGACCGGGAATGACGCACTTCTGGTGTGGCAGTTGTCCCGTCAGGGGCATCGCTGCGTAGCCATGTGCGGAAGAGATAAGCGCTGAAAGCATCTAAGTGCCAAGCTCATCCCAAGATAAGGTTTCCCAGGGCGCAAGCCCTCTAAAGGTCTCAGGCAGACTACCTGATTGATAGGCCGGGCGTGTAAATGCCGCGAGGCATGAGCGGACCGGTACTAATCGACCGTGCGGCTTGATTGTTTCCCCCGTATCCCGGGGGTGTGGCGATCACGGCCCTCACACACAGATTTCAGGGAACGAGGTTCTTTCCAGATTTTTCGGTGGCTCTAAAGAGGTGGTCCGACCCGATCCCATCCCGAACTCGGCCGTCAAACACCTCGTTGCCGATGGTAGTGCATGTATAGCTTGCGCGAGAGTAGGTAGCCGCCGTCTCCCCCTTGACCAGCCGGTCCAATCCGGCTGGTCTTTTTTTTGGCGGACCTCTCGCCCTTCCGAGGATGGCGCGGCGCGCGATTTTTGGCAGTCTCCCCGCCGGATGAGGAATCTGCGCGACAGGCGGGTGGTGATCACGGGCGCTTCGAGCGGCTTTGGGGCCGCCGGAGCGCTGGCCTTTGCCCGCGAAGGCGCGCGATTGTTCCTGGGAGCCCGACGGACCCGGCAGCTGGGGGAGGTTGCGTCCGCGTGTCACGCTGCCGGGTCGCCCTGCGTGGAGTTCTTGGAATTGGATGTCGCCAAGACCGCGTCCGTTGGGCGCTTCGCGCGTGAGGTGGACCGGCGGTTTGGCGGGGTGGATCTCCTGGTCAATAACGCCGGCGGCGCCCACGGACTGGATCCGGTGGCGTCCGGGCGCGATGACGATTGGGAGGCGATGGTGCAGTCCAATTTCTTGGGGCTTCTCCGGGTCACCCGCGCCCTGCTCCCGCTCATCGTCCGGGATTCCGGGGGCTGGATTCTCAATATCGGCTCCATTGCCGCCCATCGTGCCTACGAGGGCGGTGCGGTTTACTGCGGGGTCAAGGCCGGTGTCCGTCTGGTCACGGAGGCCCTGCGACTGGAATTGAACGGGACCGGAATCCGCGTGGGCATTCTCGATCCGGGAATGGCGGAAACCGAGTTTTCAGAGGTCCGGTTCAAGGGTGACCTTGAGCGGGCCCGGGCCGTCTATTCCGGCGTCATTCCCTTGAATGCCGCTGATGTGGCCGAGGCAATGGTCTGGATGGCGTCCCGCCCGCCGCACGTCTGTGTGGATGAGTTGGTCCTCAAACCGACCGACCAGGCGTCGTTCCACAAGATCCACCGACGGGACCTTCCGCTCAGCGGGTGACGGCCAGAACCACCAAGGCGAGGGCAATCCGGTACCAGCCAAACACGGCGAACGTGTGGTGACGCACGTAGCCCAGAAGCCATCGGACGGTGAGGAAGGAGACGACCGCCGAGACGGCAAACCCGAGTGCCACCGCGGCCCAGTCCTCGCCGGGGCCAGAGACCGGGCTGCGCAGGAGCGCCTTGACGATCTTCAGCCCGCTGGCGGCGAGCATGGTCGGGATGCCAACCAGGAATGAGAACTCGGTGGCGGCGGTGCGGGTGAGGCCCAGGATCAGGCAAAGTAGGATGGTCGTTCCCGACCGCGAGGCTCCCGGGAAGATGGCAGCCACGAGCTGGCCGAGACCGACGGCAATGGCGATGTTCCATCCGATGTGATCGGTGGGGTCGGGAGGCGCAAAGTAACGTTCCACAGCCAGAAAGAGCACACCTCCGACCAGGAGGGCGACGGCCACCGGCACCGGCCGGTCGGCCAGTTGAAATCCCGCCTTGTCGAGAAGGACCCCGCCAACGCCGGTGATTCCGAAGGCGACGCCGAGTTTGATCCCATAGTCCCGAACCTCCGGACGCCGCCAATCGAACAGGAGTCGCGAGACCCTCTCCCTGAACAGGGGAATGACTGCAATCACCGCGCCTGCCTGGATCACGATGTTGAAGAGGTCGCTCCGGTGATCCCCCACCCAGAGTTCGAAAAGCAGGAGGTGGCCCGTGGACGAGATGGGAAGAAATTCCGTGATGCCCTCGATGCAACCAAGGAGGATTGTGGTCAGCCAGGTGGGCATGCGCGGCTGGTTAAAGCGCATGGACGCCGTTCCGGGCAAGGTTCAATTCCGCAAGATTCCGGATGGACGAACGAGGGCGGCGGATGGGTGCGCTTCCTGATGATTTTTTGGCAATCGGCCGCTTGACCTGCGGCCCGGGGTCCCTTACCACTGGTGCTGCCAGGGGGCAGTTCTTTTAAGAAGCTTTCGCCGGGAAGTGATTTCCGGCATCCGTTTTCCCGGCCGACGTTGTTCACCGACCGGGGATCTCTACATTGTCCCACGGAACTTGTTCTGAAAATTCCCCCGGGCGGGATGTCATCCTCTGACTACCGCCCGGGTTTATTTTTTTGGGGGCCCGTTGCGGGAGGGCGGCTGGTGTCCTTTGGGCTTTCGTGTTTGAATGTCGGCGGATGAACGAACAGCCAAACACCCACCAGAAGGCGCTGCAGATCAACCTGGACCCCGGGATCTACGGCGTCTTTGCGGAGATTGGCGCCGGCCAGGAGGTGGCGCGGTGGTTCTTCCGGGCGGGCGGCGCCAGCGGGACGATTGCCAAGAGCATCTCCGCCTATGACATGGTGGTGAGCGATGCGATTTACGGGGCGTCGGAGCGGTATGTCAGCCGTCAGCGCCTTGAGGCGATGCTGGCCCACGAGTATTCGCTGCTGGTCTCGCGATTGCGCGAAAAGCGCGGCGCGAACACGCGGTTTTTCGTGTTTGCCGACACCGTCGCGGCCCGGGGCTACAACCGGCGCGATGAAACCCATGGGTGGATGGGCATCCGGTTTCAGACCGAACCCGGCGCCGATCCATGTGACGTGATCATCCACGTGCGCATGTGGGACCGGGAGAACCTGCAGCAGCAGGAAGCCCTCGGCATCCTCGGTGTCAACCTCGTCCATGCGGCGCTCAATCCGCACTGGCACGCTCAGGCCATCATCAATGCGCTGCTCGACAATCTTTCCCTGGAGCGGATCGAGGTGGACATGGTGCAGTTCCGGGGCCCGGAGTTTGCCCAGGTGGACAACCGGTTGCTGGCGCTCCATCTCGTCGAGCAGGGGCTGACCAACGCGGCGATGTTCATGCCCTCCGGGGAACTCGTTCAGCCCGCCGACGCCCTTTACAAGCGGTCCATCCTCGTCGAGCGGGGGTCCTTTCGTCCCGTCACCAAGGTGACGGCCGCCATGATCCGGGACGCCCAGGCCCAGTTCATCCAGCAGCCCAAGGTGGACGGCAACGCTCCGATGATCCTTCTGGAGATGACGCTCAAAAACCTGAATGTGGAGGGGAAGATCAATCACCAGGACTTTCTGGACCGGGTGGATCTTTTGGGAACCCTCGGGCATGCGGTCCTGATTTCGAACTACGCCGAATTTTTCCGCCTGGCCACCTACCTCTTCCGGTTCACGAAGATGCCGATCGGCATCGTCATGGGGGTCCCAACCCTCCGGGAGCTTTTCGAGGAGAAGTACTATGCAGATCTGGAGGGCGGTCTGTTGGAATCGTTCGGCCGCATGTTCAAGAACGACCTGAAGCTGTACGTGTACCCGCTTCGGGATGCCCGGACCGGCTCCATCATCACTGCCGCCAACCTGCGGGTCGCCCCCCACATTCAGCACCTCTACGATTATCTGTTGGAGAATCAGTACATCGAGCCGGTCCGCGACGTGGATCCGGCGGACCTCGCCATCTTCAGTCGGGAGGTGCTCCGGGACATTCAAGCCGATGCGCCGGGCTGGGAGGCCAAGGTGCCACCCCAGGTCGCCTGCATGATCAAGGAGCGCCGGCTGCTCGGGTTTCCCGGGCGACCCGGGATTGCGTTGCCGGTGGAGTCACCAGCGCCGCCAGCGTGATGGAACGAGCGGTTTCGCCGCAGGCGGCGCGAATGCTCTCCAGGGCTGCGTGGACCCGGGAATCCCCGGAGACCGGTCCCCCGCCCTGCCCCCGCTCGCGCAGGGCCTCGAGAATGTCCCAGGCGGTGATGTTCGCCAGCGGACGCGCGGGGGCATAGCGCGTCGGGTACCCCTCGATGGCATGAAGAAGGCGGCCTTCGATGAGCCGTTCCAACAAGGCTTCGGTGCGGGCGCCGGGCAGGGCCAGCTCCTCGCGCAATTCGTCGGCGCCGGGGGGATCCGCCCCGGCGGCAAACCGCGCCCCGACGCGGGTCATCAACTGCAACGCGCCCTGGGTGTCGTCCCCCGTCGGGACGCCCCCGGACCGCCAGAGGTCCTCCGCCCTCGTTCTGTGCTGCAATGCGCTCGCCACCTGGGCGCCAAACAGCACGATGACCCAGCTCAGATACATGCCTGCGAGAAAGATCGGCAGCACCCCGAGCGCGCCGTAGATGGCCGAAGCGGTCAGAACACGCGTGTTGTACAGGGCCGCCAGCTTGTTGTTGAGCGTCCACAACACCGCCGCCACGGCACCCCCGGCCAGCGCGGCATGCCAGCGCACCCGGGTGTTGGGCATCAGGTAGTAGAGTCCGCTGAACGCGAGGAACATTCCCAGCGGCATCACGGCGAAGGCGATGAGCGACGCCAGCACGCCGGGCACGCCGGCAGGGACATGCGGCAGGTAGTTGGCGACCTTGGCCCCGAGGAGGACCACGGGGCCCAGTGTGATGGCCGCCCAGTAATACACGAGGCTCCTGCCGGAGTTGCGGCCCCGCGGCACGTCCCAGATGTCGTTGAAGGCCGTTTCCACCGCCCGGAGAAGGCCGAGCACCAGCAGCAGCAGACCCAGGCTTGCGGCCGCACCGATCGTCTTGAAATGGATCCGTTCAACGAAGGAGACGATGTTTGCGGCCACGAGGGCCCGCTGGACCTTGCCGTCCTCGCTGCTCAGACCCAGTGCGGGGGCGGCCCGGGCGACCCCAAACTCGATCCATTCGAGCAGCTGCTCCCGGCGCTGGTGCTCCTCTCGCGGAAGGAACAGCGCGGCAACGCTGAAGGAGATCGCCAGCAACGGCACCAGCGCCAGCAGCGTCGTGTAGGCCAGGGCGGCGGCGCGGACCGGCCCCCGGTTCTGCAGGAACAAATGCAGTACGCGGACCCAAAACCCGGCGATTCTTCCGAGCGCGGACCCCGGGGGTACGATGTGCGGCGCGCCACGTAAAATCCCGCCCGCCAGCAAGCGCACGCGCCCGAGCATCGGAATCCGCATGGACTCAGCCTAGTGAACCGGTCTGGAGCTTCAACCGACTTCCTGAGAGCGTTGCGTCATGACGATACACTGCGGGATCGTGACGGTGTCCGACCGGGCGTCAGAGGGCCGATACGAGGATCTGGGCGGTCCGGCGCTGGCCCGGGCCGCGGCCGAGTACGGCTGGACGGTTGCCGGTTCCCGGGTCGTTCCGGATGACCTTCGTCTCATCCAGCGGGCCGTCCGTGAGTTGCAGGCTCAGGACTGCCATCTCGTGCTGACCACGGGAGGCACCGGGGTGGCGCTTCGCGATGTGACGCCGGAGGCGGTGCTCGAGATTGCCGACCGGGAGATCCCGGGGTTCGGCGAGGCGATGCGCATGCGTTCCCTGGAGTTCACCCCCAATGCCATCCTTTCCCGCGGACTGGCGGCGGTCATCGGTCGGACCCTCGTGATCTGCCTGCCTGGAAAGCCCCAGGGGGCGTTGCAGTGCCTGGAGATCGTCGCGGGTGCCATTCCCCATGGGATCAAGGTGCTCAGCGACGTCCCCACGTCGTGCTGAGCCCATCGGCCGTTTTCGTTCAGCCTCGCTGTCTGAAATGCGCCGGGAAATCCGCTCGTCAGTCAACGAACCCCGTGCTAAGCAAGGGCAACAATGCACACCCGTCCTGTTGCCCATGTCTTGGGATGGCTTTTGCCCGCGCTGGTCGCTTGCATCGGGGCATCCGGTCAGAACGCCCCACTTCCGGTGCCGCCGCCCCACAAGCCCGCAAGACCGGGCATCCCGGCGGCTGCCGCCCGGCCGGTAACACCGGTGGCGGTGATCACCAACACCGCTGCGCCCCGCGGAGCGACCGCCTACCAGCCCGGCAAGCCCGGCGTCCTCGAGTTTGACGCCATGAGCAAGCACGTGGTGCTCGACGAGGAGGAGCGCAAGGCCTCGTTCGTGTTCGCCGTGACCAACCGGTCTGCGGAGGACGTCACCATTTCGTTCATCAACACCAGCTGCGGCTGCACCGCCGGCAGGCTGCCGTCCAGTCCGTGGGTGCTGAAGCCTGACGAGGGCGGTCACATTGACGTGACCCTCGACGGGACCGGCAAATTGGGGCAGGTCACGAAAACCGCGACGGTGGTGTCCTCGGCAGGCAGCTATATGCTGACGGTGGGGGTGACGATCCCGGTCCCAGCCCCCAATGCGATGAACCGCAGTCGCAACCTGCAGGTCGCCGCCGCCGACCGCCAGGCAGTCTTTCGCGGGGAGTGCGCCGCGTGTCATGCCCAGCCGGTTTATGGCAAAATGGGCCATGAATTGTATGACGCCGCCTGTGGCATCTGCCACGAGGCGGAACACCGGGCCTCCATGGTGCCCGACCTCCGAACCCGCCTGCGCAACACCGACCGGAACTACTGGGCGAAGTGGATCGGTGACGGGCGCGCCGGCAGCCTGATGCCGGCCTTTGCCGCGCGGAATGGGGGTGTCCTGACCGACCAGCAGATCGTGAGCCTCGTGGATTACCTGGAGGACGAATACAAGGCGAATCCCCCGCCGGCGAAACATGCTGCAGGAGCCCCTGCCGGGCCGTCGGCGACGACCTCCCGGCCTTGAAGGTCCCTCGAAGGTCCCCTGATGGCCACGGGCCGGCTGATTTCCCTTGAGGGCGGCGAGGGCTGCGGCAAGAGCACCCAGGTCCGGTTGCTTGCCGGTCGCGTCCAGTCTCTCGGTCGCGCCGTGCTGACCGTGCGCGAACCGGGCGGGACCCCCCTCGGGGAACGGATCCGCGACCTGCTCAAGCAGGATCCTGCGGGCCGGGGAATGGCCGCGGAGACCGAGCTGCTCCTGATGAACGCCAGCCGTGCAGAACTGGTGCGCCGGGTGATCCGTCCCGCCCTGGATGCCGGTACGGTGGTCATCGCGGATCGCTTCTTCGACTCCACGGTTGCGTATCAAGGCTCGGGACGCGGACTCGATCCGGCGCGGGTGGCCGCCGTGGTGGATGTCGCGGTGGGCGGGACGCGTCCTGATCTCACCCTCTGGCTCCGGGTTCCTCGTGGCGAGGCGGAAGGGCGGTTGAAGAGCAGAGGCGCGGACGGGGATGCGGCGGAGGACCGGTTCGAACAGGAGTCCCGTGAGTTCTTTGACCGGGTGGACTCCGCCTACGAGGCGTTGTCCGGTAGCGAGCCGGAACGCTTTGTCCCGGTGGACGGCACAGGGTCGCCCGCAGAGGTTTCCGACCGAATCTGGCAGCGTGCGGCCCGCATCCTCTTGCCGTAGGGCTCCCGTCTTTTGCGGTTCTTCCCGTCCGGGGAATCCCCTAGCCTGCGCGGGCGCGGCATGGAACGTCTTCCCGGATTTCGAGATTTTTACCCCGAGCCACTGCCTCCCGCGGAGGGGTGGAGCTGCGACCTTCGCCAGCACATCTTCCGGTGCTGGCGCGAGACGGCGCGGCGGTATGGGTTTCGCGAATACGATGGGCCGCCCCTTGAGCCGCTGGAGCTGTACACGAACAAGTCGGGGCCTGAGATCGTTGCCCAGTTGTTCAATTTCACGGACAAGGGCGGGCGCGAGGTGTCCTTGCGCCCGGAGATGACCCCGACGGTGGCCCGCATGGTGGCGCGGGCCGAACGCGCCTACCGGAAACCGGTCCGCTGGTTTTCAGTGCCCCAGTTGTTCCGGTATGAGAAACAGCAGAAGGGTCGTTTGCGCGAGCATTTCCAGTTGAACTGCGACCTGTTTGGCGAGGCGGATGGGGCTGCGGACGCCGAGATGGTTGCGTTGCTCGTGGACGTGCTGCGCGCGTTCGGGTTGACGGCCGGGGACTTTGTGGTGCGCCTCAGCAGCCGGCAGGCGTGGCAGCGGTTCTTCCTCGCGCGGGGCGGGGATCCGGAGCACGCCGGTGAATTCTACCAGATCGTGGACAAGCTGGAACGTGAGCCGGAGGCGCAGAGTGCCGGGCGGCTGGAGCGCCTGGGGATTCCGTTGTTGGCAGTGCGGGAGTTCATCGCGGCGGGCGTCCCGGAGCCGGAGCTCCAGGCCATGCTGGAGAATCTGGATGCCCGGGGCCTTGGCGAATTTGTCCGCGTGGACTATGGCGTCATCCGTGGGCTGGCGTACTACACCGGGGTGGTCTTCGAGGCGTTTGATCGCAAGGGTGAATTTCGGGCGATCGCCGGGGGCGGACGTTACGACCAGCTGGTTGGGCAGGTGAGCAACGGACGGGTCCGGATGCCCGCCCTCGGGTTTGGCATGGGAGATGTCGTGCTTGCCGAGCTGATCAAAGCGCGCGGCCTGGCTCCGGGATTCTCGGAGGCGGCCCAGATTTTCGTCGTGATCTCCGAGGAGTCCCTTCGCGGACCGTCGCTGGGCCTGGTTCAGCGGTTGCGCGAGGCGGGTCGCTCGGTGGATTTCAGCCTGACGCCCGCCAAGGGGGACAAGCAGTTTCGCCGCGCACTCGAATCCGGGGTGGAAATCACGGTCCAGCTCGAGGCCGATGCGAATGGTGACGTGCGGGCGCGGATTCGGGATCTGCGACGGCGCACCGAACGATCGGTACCCGCCCTGGAGGTGGTGGCGGCCCTGTCGTAGCACCCTGGGGCGGTTCGGGTCCGCGTGGGATGGTTCAGAGTATTGGGGAAGGTTGCATGTCCCTGGAAGTCGTCAGGTACGGTCCGCGGGCGCTGCTGGTGCGCTTTGGCTCGGGAATTGACGAGTCCACGTTCTGGCGGGGCTGCGCACTGAAGGCGGCCCTGGCGGCTGCGCGCATTCCAGATCTGGAGGAGATCGTCCCGGCCTTCACCACGCTGTTGTTGTTGGTGGCGGCGCCCACGGATCCGGCGGCGGCCCTCGCCGCGGTTCGGGAGCAGGCAACACCTCGGGTGCCGCCCGGGTCGGACCCCGGATCGCGCCGGGTGGATTTGGAGGTGAGCTACGATGGTCCGGATCTCGCGCGGGTGGCCACCCACGCCGGCCTGTCTTCGGCCGGGGTTGTGGCGTGTCACTCCGGGGCGGAGTACCGGGTTCATTGCCTCGGCTTTGCCCCGGGATTTCCCTATCTCGGCGGACTCGACCCTCGGCTCCGCACGCCGCGTCTCGCCACACCCAGACCCCGCGTCGCCGCGGGAAGCGTCGCCATCGGCGGGGAACAGACCGGGGTGTATCCAGTCGCGAGCCCCGGAGGCTGGAATCTCATCGGCTCGACCGATTGCGAACTCTTCTGTCCGCAGGCGTCCTCAATCGAAGACACCTTTGCGCTGCATCCCGGGGATCGCGTGCGCTTCCTGCGGCGCGACCCCGGGGATCCGCTCCCGAAGCGGGATTCCGTGGAACGATTCCTGGCCCCGGAAGCTTTGGGTGCCATTCCCTGCCTTCGCATCCTTGAAACGGGATCGGGGATTTCGATTCAGGACCTTGGGCGTCCCGGCCTTCGTCGGTATGGCGTGCCGGCCGGTGGCACCATGGACCCCGTCGCCGCCGGATGGGCCAATCGCCTGCTGGACAATGCCCCGGGACTTCCCGTGCTCGAGCTTTGCCTCCAGGGGCAGCGGCTGGAGGTTCTGGAATCGGGATGGATCTCGGTTGCCGGGAGTTCAGGACCGACCCGATCCGGGAGCCCGGGTTGGAGTGCATTCCGGGTTCAAGCCGGGGAGGTGCTGGAGTTTGGTCCGGGGCGAAGCGGGGTATGGACCTACGTTGCCGTTCCTGGAGGGATTGCCGCCCCGTCGGTCCTGGGGAGTGCGAGCATGCATTCCAGGGCGCGACTGAGTCCTCTGCTGGCCCCGGGAGACCGCCTCGGGCGGGCCGGCGCCTCGGGCTTCGCGCCGCCCGATGCGACGGCTGCGCGCCGGGTTCCGTGGTCCGGACAGCGCGACTGGTCTGATGTTCCCGTCGTGCGGGTCTGGCGTGGACCCCAATGGGATGCCTTTTCGGAGGATCAGCATGGTCTTTTCTTTTCGACCCTCTGGCGGGTCTCCAGCCGAAGCGACCGCGTGGGCTACCGGCTGGAAGGACCCTCCATTCATCCGGATTGCGGGGAAATGATTTCGGAGCCGGTCCTGGCGGGATCCGTCCAGGTGCCTCCCGACGGGTTCCCCGTCATCACCATGGCCGACGGTCCCACGCTGGGCGGTTATCCAAAACTGGGAATGACGGAGCCCGGCGACACGGCCCGGATCGCCCAGGTGCGTCCGGGGCAATGCCTGCGGTTCGTGGCGGTTGGGTAGGTCCGGTTCGGGCTCGGGCCGTGAAATTCGACGGTCCGAATTCACCGGGGGCGGGACAGGCCCGGATTCCGGCGTTTCCCGGTTGGAAGTTGCTTCGTCGTCGGGTAAGCCTGCGGGCGCCATGGCGGTTGGTACCGGGCGTCGCCTTGGTTTATGGTGAAGAACTTCCCCCAACTCCTGTCCCTTGTGGCAGCCGCAGGCCTGGGCTGCCACCCGAAGGCACCGCCGCCGCCGCCCGCTTCCCCCGAGGTTCAGGTGGCGACCGTCATTGCCACCAACGTCCCTGTGTATCGCGACTGGGTGGGCACGCTCGACAGCGAGGTCAATGCGTCCATCTCCGCCCAGGTCAGCGGCTACCTGAAAAGCCGGAATTATGTCGAGGGCAGTGGGGTCACCAACGGTCAGGTGCTCTTCCAGATTGATCCCGCCCCGTTCGAGGCAACCCTCGCGCGCGCCCGGGCTCAACTGGTGGAGGCCCAGGCCCACAAGGAAAAAACCGCCCTCGATGTCCAGCGCTACACACCGCTGGCGGCGGTCGAGGCCATCAGCCAGCAGGAGCTCGATGACGCGATCCAGGCGGACAAGGCGGCCGTCGGTGAAGTGGCCAGTGCCGAGGCGGACGTGCTGTCCGCGCAGATCAACCTCGGATTCACCACGATCCGGTCCCCCGTGACCGGGGTTGCCGGTCTTGCCAGCGTCACCCAGGCCCAGGTGGGCAATCTCGTGGGTCCGGCCAGTGGAGTTCTGACCACGGTCACCCAGACCGACCCCATCCGCGCCTACTTCTCGGTCGCCCAGCAATTCATGATCGCGATCCAGGAGGCGGAGTTAAAAGCGGGGCGGGATCTTCGCAGCTCCTCCAACCCGATGCCCCGCGACGGGCTGGAGCTCATCCTGGCGGGCGGCGATATTTATCCTCACCGCGGTTCGGTCCGCTACGGTGACAACCAGGTGGATGTTCGGACCGGCACCATCCAGGTGGTTGGCGAGTTCCCCAATCCGCAAGGCCTGCTGGTCCCGGGAATGTTCACGCGCGTGCGTGCACTGGTTCGCGTGGAGTCGGATGCCCTGGTGGTGCCGCAGCGTGCGATCTACGACGTCCAGGGCCGGTCGCTGGTCGCCGTGGTCGCCCCGGACGACACGGTGAACATGGTGCCGGTGCAGACCGGGGAGCGCCTGGGGAGCCTCTGGGCGATCCAGGGCGCAGTGAAGGCTGGGGACCGGGTCGTCGCGGAGGGCCTGCAAAAGGTCCGGGACGGCATGGCGGTGAAACCCGTCCCGTGGGTCATGACCAACGCACCTGCCGTCCCGTGATCGCCGCCCCGAACACGCACCGCCCCCGGAAAATCGGACGGGGCTGACGGCCGCGCCCGCCACGACGCATGTCCCGGTTTTTCATCAATCGCCCGATCGTCGCGATGGTCATTGCCATCCTGATGGTCCTGGTCGGTGTCGTGGCCGCCCTCAACCTGCCGATCGCGCAGTTTCCCAACATCGCCGATCCGCAGATCCAGGTGAAGGCGACCTATCCGGGTGCGGACGCCCTCACGGTGCAGCAGGCCGTTGCGGTCCCCATCGAGCAGCAGATGTCGGGCGTGGACAACATGGAGTACATGTACTCCCTGAGCGCCAACAACGGGTCCCTGACCCTGACGGTGGATTTTGATGTCACGACGGATCCCAACACCGACCAGATCCTCGCCCAGATGCGGCAAAGCCAGGCCGCCTCGCAGCTCCCCACGGCCGTCAACAACCAGGGGGTGATCGTCCAGAAGTCCACCGCGTCGCCGCTGGTGCTCTTCGCATTGTATTCCCCCAACAACACCTATGACGGCGTGTTCCTTGCGAACTACGCGGTCATCAATCTCAACGACCGGATGACCCGCGTCCCGGGCATTGCCAGCGTCCAGGTGTTCGGCTCGGGGCAGTATTCGATCCGCGTCTGGGTCCGGCCGGACCGCCTCGCCCAGATGGGCATTACGGTTCCGGAAATCATCACGGCGATCCAGGCGCAGAATACCGTGAACCCCGCCGGCCAGATCGGTGGTGAGCCGATTCCGGCCGGCCAGGAATTCACCTATGCGGCCCGGTCCCAGGGGCGCCTCGAGACGCCGGAGGAATTCGGGGAGATCGTATTGCGCGCGTCTCCGGGCGGCTCGCTGGTCCGGGTGCGCGATGTCGCCCGGGTGGAGCTGGGGGCGCAGAATTACTCGATGCTCGCACGCCTCAATGGGCGCCCTTCGGCGATCATTGCCGTTTACCAGCTCCCGGATTCGAACGCCGTGGACGCGGTCCGGGGCGCCAAGGCGGTGATGGAGGCTGCGAAGGCCGGTTTCCCGCCGGACATGGAGTATGTCACCTGCCTCGACACCACGCTGGCCGTCACCGAGGGAATGAAGGAGATCGTGCACACCCTCGTGGAGGCGCTGATTCTGGTGATCCTCGTCGTGTTCGTCTTCCTTCAGGGATGGCGGGCGACGCTCATCCCGCTGCTGGCCGTGCCCGTGTCGCTGGTGGGCACATTCGCCTTGTTCCCGTTGTTCGGCTTCTCGATCAACACCCTTTCGCTGTTTGGCCTGGTGCTCGCGATCGGACTGGTGGTGGACGACGCCATTGTGGTGGTTGAGGCGGTGGAACATCACATCGAGTCGGGCCTCTCCCCGCGCGATGCGGCATTCAAGGCCATGGAGGAGGTGTCGGGGCCGGTGGTGGCCATCGCGATCATCCTCGCTGCGGTGTTCATTCCCACGGCGTTCATCCCGGGCATCACCGGACGTCTCTACCAGCAGTTTGCCGTGACGATTGCCGTCTCGGTGATCATCTCGGCGTTCAATGCCCTGACCCTGTCGCCGGCGCTTGCGGCGCTGTTGCTGCGGCCCAAAAAAAGGGGCTCCGGTCCTCTCCAGTGGTTCTACGACCGGTTCAACGGCGTTTTCGGGCGGGTGACCGGTGGCTATGTTGGGGTTTGCCGTTTCCTGATTCGCAAGGGGACGTTCTCCATTCTGTTGCTGGGGGGTGCGGCCGCGCTGGCCGCGTTGTTGGGGCGCTCGCTGCCGACCAGCTTTCTGCCGGACGAGGACCAGGGCTATGTGTTTGCGGGAATCCAGTTGCCCGATGCCGCGTCGCTGCAGCGCACCGATGCCGTCGCGCGTCAGGCGGAGGCGATCATCCAAAACACCCCGGGTGTGAAGTATTGCACGTCCGTCATCGGCTTCAGCCTGCTCAGCGGTGTCAATAACACTTACAGCGGCTTCTTCTTCATCACCTTTGAGGACTGGGCGAAACGGAGGCGTCCGGAAGAGCAGTACGGGGCGATCAAGACCCACCTCAATCGTGAGCTGGGCCGCATCGCGGCTGCTGTCGGATTCGCATTCCCGCCCCCCGCGATCCCCGGCGTGGGAGCCGCGGGCGGGGTCACATTCGTTCTGGAGGACCGGCGGGGCCGCGATGTCGGATTCCTGGCGTCCCAACTGAAGACCTTTCTCGCCGAGGCGCGGAAGCGCCCCGAGCTGACCGGCGTGTTTTCGACCGCCCTGCTCGAAGTGCCCCAGGTGTATGTGGACGTGGATCGCGACCAGGTGTTGAGCCAGGGCGTGCTGCTCCAGGACGTTTACGCCACGATGCAGTGCTTCATGGGCGGCGCGTTCGTGAATTATTTCAACCGGTTTGGACGCCAGTGGCAGGTGTATGTGCAGGCCGAGGGGGATTACCGGACCCAGGCCGGGAACCTGGGGCAATTTTACGTGCTCAACACTTCGGGCACGATGGTTCCCCTCGCGGCCCTCGCGAACCTGCGCACGACCAACGGTCCGGAGTTCACCATGCGGTACAACCTCTATTCGGCGGCCCAGATCAATGCCTCGGCCGCCCCGGGGTTCAGCTCCGCGCAGGCCATGCGGGCGCTGGAGGCGGTGTACGCGGACCACATGCCGGACGGGATGGGTTTTGACTACATGGGCATGAGTTTTCAGGAGCAGAAGGCCCAGCAGGGGGTGTCCCCACTCGTCATCTTCGGATTCTCGCTCCTGTGCGTCTTCCTCATCCTCGCCGCCCAATACGAAAGCTGGAGCCTGCCGTTCAGCGTGCTGCTGGGCACGCCGGTGGCCGTGGCGGGTGCCTTCGCAGCCCTGATGGTCGGGCACTATGAGAACAACGTCTATGCCCAGATCGGGCTGGTGATGTTGATCGGGCTTGCTGCCAAGAACGCCATCCTCATCGTCGAGTTTGCGAGGATGGGCTATGAGCAGGGCCGCCCGCTGTTGGACGCCACGCTGGAAGGGGCCCGGCTGCGATTGCGTCCGATCCTCATGACCAGCTTCGCCTTCATCCTGGGCTGCGTTCCGCTGGCCCGGGCCAGTGGTGCCGGAGCGCTGTCCCGGCAGGTGATGGGCTTCACCGTCATCGGGGGCATGCTGGCGGCGAGCGGCATCGCCATCTTCCTGATCCCCGTGCTGTTCTACCTCGTGGAGAAGATCGGGCGACGCGGCGACGGCCGTCCTGCGGGTGGCGGCCCGGTCCCCGCAGCCGCAGCCGGCCCCGGAGGGCCCGGGCCATGAGTGGTGCCGGTTGCCGGTTCCTGCAGCGGCGGATGGCGCGTCTTCAGTCGCGGGTCCGGCTGCCAGTCCTCTCGAGGCTCAGCGGCCGCCATGGTCCACCGACAGCTTGGTGCGCGCGGACAACTCGTGGCGTCAGTGAACAATTGCACGACCTTCGAGGGCGGGGCACGCTGCGCGCCGCGTGCATGTTCAGACCGGACAGGGGATCTTGATGCGACCCGCCGAATTCCCGGTCCCGGTGCTGTTCGACTTGCCGGGAATGCCCTCGGGACGAACGGGCCACCTCCCGGAGGTCATCGGCCCCGTCCCGGTGCCCGCCACCGGCTTCGGAGGGCACGGACAATGAACGGGGCCGTTTCTTGGGTTCGGGGAACCGCGGCGTGCTGGCTGCTGCTGGCGGGAGGGTGTGCTCTCGGGCCCGACTACCAGCGCCCGCCGGTGGCCTCGCCCCCCGCGTTCCGTTTTGGCACCGATCCGGCAACCAACTCTTTTGGGGAGCTGGGTTGGCGCGCGGTCTTCGAGGATCCCCAGCTCCAGGGGTTGATCGCAGCGGCGCTGACCAACAACTACGACCTGCGGCAGGCCGTCGCGCGGGTGGAACAGGCGCGAAACCTCGCCGTGGTCGCAAGGGCCCCGCTCCTGCCCCAGGCCGGATACGGAGGGGGGGTCGGACGCGGCCGTAACTCCCTGCTCAACACACCCACCCCGCTGGGCGGAACCACAGAAAGCTCGGCGGTGGCCGGATTCTCGGCGGCCTGGGAACTGGATGTCTGGGGGCGTATCCGGCGCCAGAGCCAGGCCGCCCGGGCGCAATACCTGGCCACGGATGAGGCGCGCCGCGGGGTGATGATCTCCCTCGTGTCCGAGGTGGCGACCGCCTACTTCCTCCTGATGCAGTATGACCGCGAGCTGCAGATCCAGCGCGAGGCCACGAATTCCTACGTCGGCACCTACCGGATTTTTGACCAGCGCCGGATCAGCGGGGTGGCTTCGAGACTGGAGACCGACCGGGCCCTGGCTGCGCTCGCGGCGGCGGCTGCGGAGATTCCGCTGCTCGAACTGAGCGTCGCCATCACCGAGAACCAGTTGGGCGTGCTGCTTGGGCGTGATCCCGGGCCGGTCGCGCGCAGCCGCCTGGACGACGTCGCCGACTGGCCCATGACGGTGCCCACCGGACTGCCGAGCGGCCTGTTGCAGCGGCGTCCGGACATCGCCGGGGCCGAACAGCTGCTTGTGGCCGCCAATGCGCAGGTTGGCGCAAACCTTGCGGCGATGTTCCCGCAGTTCGGTCTGACCACCTTTCTTGGCAAGGTCAGCCCCGAGCTGTCCACGTTCACCGGCGGCACGGCCAACGCCTGGAACGTGGGTGCCACGTTGGCGGGGCCGCTGTTCCAGGGCGGCGCGCTGCGGGCGCAGTACCGCGGGGCCAAGGCCCGCTTTGAGGAGGCACTGGCAGCCTACCAGCAGACGGTCCTGACCTCCCTGCAGGAAGTCTCCAACGCCCTGATCTCCCGCGAGAAATTCTCACAGACGCGCGTGTTCAGCCAGGAGGCCGTCGTCGCGCTCACGTCCTCGGTGTCCCTGTCCATCCAGCGCTATGTGAATGGCCGGTCGAGTTACTTCGAGGTGTTGCAGGCACAGCAGGAGCTGTATCCGAGCCAGCGCGCCGAGGTCCAGGCCCGTGTCAACGAGCGACTGGCCGTCATCAACCTCTATCGGGCGCTCGGCGGCGGCTGGACCAACACCGCGCCATTCAGTGTGCACAGCGCACCATTCAGCGCGCCGTGACGCCCCGGACGTTCTCCGGGGAGGCCCGCATTTTTCCTCGGTGATCCGGACGCCGGCGGTGCAGGCTCCTTCCCGGCGATGACTTCCGGCGGCTGCAGATGGCTGGTTTCATTCGGCTGGCTGGTGGTGCTGTGGCACCAGTCGCTGATCCTGTCCGGCGTCCCCGGCCCGGAATCTCCGGAGGGTCGGCCTGCCGCGTTGGCCGGACGTTTTCTGGTCATGGGCGATTTCCATTTCGACCCGTTTCAGGGCCTGACGCGCGACCAGTTCGCCCGCCTCGCGGCCAGTCCGCTCGCGGACTGGCCCGTTCACTTGAGGCAACAACCCGGCCCGGCCTATGGCCGCGATGCCCCGTTTGCGCTGGTCGAGTCCAGCATTCAGGACGCCCAGGACCGGCTGCCTGATCCCGATTTCGTTCTGATCGTCGGTGATTTCCTGGCGCATGACTGGCCGGCGAAATACGACCGCCTGGCTCCCCGCACCCGCGCCGAAGATCCTGTGGCGTATCAGGCGTTCACCACCGGGGTCATCCGTCTGCTGGCTCAACGCCTGCGACTCGCGTTTCCCGGGTCGCGGATTCTTCCGGTCTTTGGCAATGAGGATTCGGAGTGCGGCGACTACCAGCTGACCCCGGGTGGCGCGTTTCTCACCCGGTGCGCCGAGGCGTGGGCCCCGTTGGTGCTCCCGGAATCCCCGGATCGCGAGGAGCGGCGGCGCTTTGACGAAAATGTGGCCGGTGGAGGCTTCTATGACATCCGGCTGCCGCACCTGCAGAACCATCGCTTGATCGCCCTCAACACCGTGTTTTTTGCACCGCAATATCGCAACGCCTGCGGCGACTCCCAGGCAACCCCGGCCCTTGATCAATTCCGGTGGCTGGAGGCGGTGCTGGACGCGGCGCAAGGGGCGGGGGAGTCGGTCTGGCTGCTGATGCATCTTCCTCCGGGCATGGACTCCTATGCGACATGGGAGGCCGGTGGGTCCGCCCGGCCCCTGTGGCAGCCCGAGTGGACATCCGGGTTTCTGCGGTTGCTCCGGCGTCATGAGGGGCGGATCCAGGTGGCCTTCGCCGGCCACACCCACATGGATGACTTCCGTGTCGTCCAGATGGAGGGCCGGCCGGTCCTGTACACCAAGATCGTCCCTGCCGTCAGTCCCGTCTTCCGAAACAATCCGGGATACCTGCAGGTGACGTACGACCGTCGGACGGGTCAGCTCCTTGACCATTCCACATACGCCTGCGCGGTGGGGGACGGGCCAATGACGTGGCGGCTTGAGTACACCTTTTCGGGGACCTATGCGGGCTTTCGGCTGGAGCCGGATTCGCTGGTGCGCTTGGGAAATGCCCTCGTCCAGGGTGGGGATCTCGCGACAACCTACCGCCGGCTCTACTCGGTTGGCGGTCCGTTGACGCCCGTTTCCCCCGGTGCCCTCGGATGCGCCCTGTTGAACACCACCACCGAGGCGTACGCGGCGTGTGCGGGCGGTCTCGAGGAGCCGAAGTGACCGCGGACGGCTCAATCGCGGCGGCGAAAGACCAGAATGTGCTGGCGCGGGAGCACCCGGAGGGTCTCCACCCAGTCGAGGGGGTGCAGCGCCAGTTCGGCCTTCACCTGGGCCTCGGTCATCTTGTGCAGCGGCTTGATCGGCACCCACTTTTCCTCGCCGCGGTATTCGACAAGCACCACCCGCCCCCCGCGTTTCAACGCACGCACGATCCCCTGCATCATCTCATACGGGTGGTCGAACTCGTGGTACACATCCACCATCAGGATCAGGTCGAGTGATCGCTCCGGGAGTTTCGGATCCGTGGTGGACCCGAGCACCTGCACGACGTTCGTGACCCCGTGCGCCGCGACGTTGGTCGCCAGGATGGCCAGCATTTCCGGCTGGATGTCCGTCGCATGGACAAGGCCTCCGGGGCCCACCTCCCGGGCCATGCGCCAGGTGAAGTAGCCGCTGCCGGCGCCGACATCCGCAACGTGGTCCCCGGGCCGGAGTTTCAGTGCCGGGATCACCTGCGATGTCCGTTCCTCCTCCTCCCGCTCGGGCCGCTCGAGCCACGGGGCGCCCTGATGACTCATGTAGTGGGCGATCTCCCGCCCGAGGAACCATTTGCCCAGGCCGTCAGGAGTGCCGGGGCGCCACTCGTAACGTGGCTCCGGCGGTGAGGGGCTCGCCGGGACTTCGGGGTCGGCAGCAAGCAGACGGTCAGCGGCGGTGGCGAGGATCACCGTTGCCGCAGCGACCCGTGCGAGAACCCGGAGGTGCATGCCTTCCATCAATGCGACGGCGGGGCTCGCGCGGCAACTGAATTGCCCCCGGATCATCACGCTTTGGCCATCCGGATCGTCGGCGCCCTGCCCGGCGGGGAGATCGAAAGGTGTTGTGACCCGGGGCGGCAGGCGCTCACCGCGTTGCCGCCATGTGAAACGCGCGGAAGAGGCGCAGGGTGGCGTAGTCCACCCGGCCTCCCAGCGCCTCATGAGCGCCGCTCAGCGTCGCCCAGCCCGCCTTTTCAAACGCGGATTGCAGGGTGGCCGCCTCCGCACCGGAGAAGGCGTGGCTCGGATCCAACCGTTCGCCCGCCTCGATGGCGCTGGCGAGGTGGCCGGACACGGTTCCTGGCGTCAGTCCCCGGACGCGCGCAATGGCGGCGAGGTCGTTGCCTTCACGGAACAGACGTACGCTTTCCAGGACCGTCCCGGTCAGGAGCTCTCCACGGGTTTTTCGGGCGGCGACCGGGGAGACCAGTCCCGGGTCGTCGGCGAAGATCTGGCGCGGATTCGCCTGCACATGCGCGCGGATTTCCTCGAGGAACGGTGCGCCGTAGTTCCGCAGCTTCGTGTTGCCAACGCCCGAGATCCCGCCCAGTGCCGCCTCGGTGACCGGATATTCCCGGGCCATGGATCGAAGCGAGGTGTCCCCGAAGACGATGTAGGGGGGGACCCCGTCGCGGTCGGCCAGCTCTTTGCGCAGTCGCCGGAGCTTGTCGAAGAGCAGTTCGTCGCAGGCCAGCGGCCCGGCCCGGCCGGTTGCCGGCTGCACCGCGGTCCGCAGTCGGGTCAGGATGATTTTTCGGCGATCCTTGAGGGCGGCCATTCCCTCGGCCGTCAGATCCACGGTTGGAAACGCACCCGGGTTCTGTGTCAGCAGGCCCTGCCTCATGAGCTCACGGGCGTAGGCGGCCCATTCCGGACGGGAATGCTCGCGTCCGATGCCGAAGGTGCTCAGGTCCTGGTGTCCCCACTGGCGCACCTTGCCGCCGTCGCTCCCGGTCAGCACCGCGATCACATGATTGAGGCCGACAGCAAAGCCACCTTTTTGGCGGATGCGGAACACGCAGCTCAGCAGCTTCTGCGCGGACACCGTGCCATCAAACGTCGTGCGGGGCTGGAGGCAGTTGTCACAGGCTCCGCAGTGCTCTGCGGAGAAGGATTCCCCGAAGTAGTCCAGCAGCGTCACCCGCCGGCACTCGGCGCATTCCGCGTAGTGGACCATTGTCTGCAGCTGGGCGGTGGCGACCTGCCGCTCGGCGGCGTCCGCCTTCGCCTCGATGAACCGCCGTTGCTTGACGACGTCCGCCGGGCCGTACAGCAGCACGCATTCACCCGGGAGGCCATCGCGACCGGCGCGGCCGGTCTCCTGATAGTATCCTTCAATGTTCCGGGGCAGATCGTAATGGATGACGAACCGGACATTGGGTTTGTTGATCCCCATGCCGAACGCAATGGTGGCGCAGACCACGCGCACCTCGTCGCGCAGGAACCGCTCCTGCGTCGCCGCCCGCGCGGCGCCATCCATGCCCGCATGGTAGGCCGCGGCGCGGACGCCGTCGGTGACCAGCTTCCCCGCGAGGCCGTCGGCGCCGGCACGGCTGGCGCAGTAGACAATGCCCGACTCGTCCGGACGCGACCGGATGCGCGCGAGGACCTGGGCATAGGCGCCGGATTTCGGCTCAACGCGGTAGGTGAGGTTGGGTCGGTTGAAGCTGGCCACGTACACGGCCGGCTCGTGCAGGTGCAACTGGCGGACGATGTCCTGGCGGACCCGGTCGGTGGCGGTGGCGGTGAGGGCCATGAACGGCACGTCCTTCAACCGTTCACGCAGGGCACCGAGCTGTCGGTATTCGGGACGGAAATCGTGGCCCCATTCGCTGATGCAATGCGCCTCATCCACGGCCACGGCACACACCCCCCAGCGGTTGAGGTCCTCAAGGATCGTGCCGGCCATGAGGCGTTCGGGGGCGAGGTACAGCAGCCGGTACTCGCGTGCGTTGAGGCCGCGCCAGCGGTGTCGCCGCTCCGCATCGGTCAGGGAGGAGTTGAGGTGCGTTGCAGGCACGCCGTTGGCCTGCAGGGAATCCACCTGGTCCTTCATGAGCGCGATCAACGGGGAGATCACCACCGTGAGGCCGGGGCGCACCAGCGCGGGCAGCTGGAAGCAGAGGGATTTGCCGCCGCCGGTGGGCAGGAGCGCAAACACGTCACGTCCTGCCAGAAGATCGCGGATGATCTCCTCCTGGAGTGGGCGGAACGCCGGGTAGCCAAAGACCCGCTTCAGCGTGGCCAGGAGCGAATCGGCGGACGGATCGGACACCCTGCGGTTTTAGCCGCCCGGGGTCAGCGCGCCAAGCCGGCGACGTTTTCGGGGGTGTCCCCAAATCCAGGGGCCCCGGCATCAGGGTCGGCCTGGAGGCGGGGCCGCGGGCCCCGGCGCGCAGGCCGGGACGTTCCGGGCCCTGCTTGCTTCGGCGGATGGGCTGTGGAAGCCTGACCGGCTCTATGGGGCATGTAAAACTTCACATCCCGGGTCCGGTGGAGGTCAGTCCGGCCACGTTTGCCGCGATGTGCCGCCCGATGATCGGGCACCGCGGTCAGGGGTTCAAAAACCTCTACGCCAAGGTGCAGCCCCAGCTTCAGACGCTCCTGGGCACCCGGCGTCCGGTCTACCTCGGCACCTCCTCGGCCTGGGGGGTCATGGAGGGCGCCCTCCGGAACCTGACCTCACGCAGGGTGTTGAACTGCATGTGCGGCGCGTTTTCCGACAAGTGGTTCGATGTCGCCCGCCGCTGCGGAAAGGAAGCGGAGGCGCTCCAGGTCCCCTGGGGCTCGCCGATCCTGGCCGAAGCCATCGCGGACCGGCTGGCCACCGGCCGGTTCGATGCCCTGACCGTGATCCACAACGAGACCAGCACCGGCACGATGTCGCCCATTGCGGAGATTGCGGCGCTCAAGGCGCGGTTTCCGAATGTGATGTTCATCGTGGACGCCGTCAGCTCCATGACCGCGGTACCGCTGGAGTTCGACGCCCTGGGCGTGGACGTGCTGCTGGCCGGAACGCAGAAGGCGTTCGCGTTGCCCCCCGGGTTGACGGTGTTCGTCTGTTCCGGGGCGGCGCTGGAACGCGCCGGTCAGGCTTCCGACCGGGGGTACTACTTCGACCTCCTGGAATTTGAGAAAAATGCCGTCGAACATATGACGCCGAGCACGCCCAGCATCCCGCATGTGCATGCCCTTTCGAGCAAGCTGGACGAATTCTTTGTCGAGGGGCTGCCGGCCCGCTATGCGCGCCATCGGCAGACCAACCAGATGCTGCGCGAATGGGGAGCCCGCCATGGGTTCACCCTGTTCCCGGAGACCGGGTTTGAGTCCCTGACCCTGTGCTGCTTCAACAACGGCGCCAGGCCGGGTGCCGGCCGGGTGGTGGATGTCCCCCGGCTTCAGTCGCTGGTGAAGGACCAGGGGTTCCTGATGGATGGCGGGTATGGGAAGATCAAGGGGACGACCTTCCGGATTTCAAACATGGGCGACGAGACGCCGGAAACCATGGCGCCCCTGATTTCCGCCCTCGACTCCGCAATGTCCCGACTTTAGGCCATGCCCGGACCCTCCTCACCGCCCCCGCCGCCGGGTGAACTGATTGCCCTGGCGCGCGACGTGATGCGCAGCGCGCGGTTTCCGCAACTGGCCACGATGGACGGCGACCAGCCGCGGTTGCGTCCCGTCTCACCCGTCCGGGTCCAGGGATTCACCGTGCATGTCGCCAACCTCCGCAGCTACCACAAGACCGTCGAACTGGCGGCGAATCCCCGGTGCGAACTTTGTTATGTGGATGAGCGGCACAACCAGGTGCGGATCACCGGGATTGCCGAGATTGAGAAGGATCCGGTGCTCCTTCGGGACATCTGGGAACGCAATCCGCTGCTGCGCTCCTATCTGGGGTCCGCCAACAACCCTGCGCTGATCGTGTATCGCATCGAACCCAACCGGGTCCGGTTCATGAAGGAATGGGCGCTGGAGTATCACGAGGTGCCTTGCGCCTGAGAGGACCGGACGGTCCGGTGGAGTGGCGGCTGCGAACGCCCACTTCGTCATCCGCGAGGACGGCTCGGACTTTCGTGGGGAGCAGTGCTCCATCATGGGGATCCCCGGATGTCGAAGGATGGGGAACACATCGTTCACCCTTCCCAATTACCGAGGCGGGGTCCAGGCGGACCCGAGCTTGTGAACCTGCAGGGTCTCGAAACGCACCGGACTGCCGCTCACCTCGACCGCCACCTCCAAATCCTCCGGCCGCGGCTGGAACGGCATGGGCACATAGGTCAGGCCGTCGCTGGCAAAGACCTCCAGGCCCGTCCGGTCGCAGTAGACGATCAGCCGTTGGCGTCCGTTGCGCCACGGGGCGGGAGCCCGATGCCCGTTGACCACGATTTCCTGCCTGGGACCGTCGTACACAATCGTGGCTCCCCGGACGTGAAAGGTCACCTCGCGCGCCGTCTCCGGGGCGAATGCTGCACGCAGCTCCAGCAACTCTCCTGAGGCGTCGCTGAGCAGTTCGGGTGTGCCCGGCTCGAACGGACGACCGTCGTATTGGATCGTCGTCCGACGGAGGGCCTCGAGTTCCTTCACCGGGGTGAAGGTCATGCGCGGTCCGTCCGCGGTGGAGATCAGCTTCAACTCCAGTGGCACGGTCATGGACTGATTGAAGGACATGCCACGGGTCTCAGTCTGGAACCATCCGATCTGGATGCGTCTTCCATCCGCGGCGGGGATATCGCTGAAGGTCTGCGGCGCGTAGAACCCCTGCCCCCGATGCCCCGGCAGCCGGGAATGTTCCGGTGTGAACCGCGTACCGTCGAAACGGCCCACGGCATACTCGGAATTGGCGCCCAGCAGGATCCACTTCCGCTGCCGGGGATTGCCGTCCACCGGCAACTCAAACAGGTCCGGGCATTCGAACAGGTAGTTGCTGCCCTGGAGGCCGTCGGTGATGGATGCCAGAGTCCATTCCTTCAGGTTTGGCGAGGTGTAGAAGTGAACCGTGTGGCCGCGTCCCGGCAGTTCAACGTACAAGACCATGACCCAGCGTCCGGTCGGCTCGTGCCAGATCACCTTGGGATCGCGATTGCCGGGGGTGACCTGCGGGAGGATCGGGTTCCCGGAATATTTCTCAAAGGTCCGTCCATCCGTGCTCGATGCGATGCACTGGACCGCTGGATCCCCGGCGGCCGTGTAGATCAGAACCAACGGCGGCATGCCGTCCCGCCCCAGCCCGCTGGTGTTGTTCCAGTCCACCACCGCGCTGCCGCTGAACATTGGACCGAAGTCGTCGGGGAGCAATTTGTCGCCCAATTCGGTCCAATGGACCATGTCGCGGCTCACGGCATGACCCCAGTGCATGTTGCCCCAGCCCCAGCCGTACGGATTGTGCTGGAAGAAGAGGTGGTACTCGCCATTGAAATGCACCATCCCGTTCGGGTCGTTGTTCCAGCCACGTTGGGGTGAGAAATGGAACTGGCCGCGCAGGGGTTCGTCATAGAGGCGGTCGGCGTCCGGAAGCGAGTCCGACACCCTCACCAGATCCAGCCCGGTCTCGCCCTCGCGCAGCCGGTCCACCCGCAAGACCACCGGGCGCCCCCTCCACGCACCGACGTCCATCACCGCCCACCAGTCGGGCTCACCGGGGGCGAGTTCGACGTCGTTGCGGACGATCCGCCTCCCGTCCACGAACGCCGTGATCACCCGCTTGGGCGCCCCGTTCTTGACGGGGATGTGCAGATACCGCCCTGTGACCGCAACCTCCCGTTCCACATCTCGCAACAGGCCGGGCGGCTTCATGTCGGTCTGGACAATGTGGTCCACGTTGATGTGACCCCATCCGCCCGTGGCCTCATCCACGATCCTCAGGACCGCCTGTCGCCCTTGAAACTCGGAGACGTCCCAGGACTCCGGTGCCAGTGCCTCGCTTCCTCCGGACTGCGTGTTCGGCCCGGTGGCGGTCCGCACCGCCCTGCCATCCACCAACAACTCGAGGACGAGCCGGGTTGGATGCCCCCCGCCGCCAATCAGGAAGGCGATGTATTTCCGTTCGATTCTGAATGGGGGCGAAGTGAGCGTTCCCGTGGTGTCGTCTCCCCCGTGGTAGGTGTTCACCAAACCCTGACCGGTGAACCCGCTCACCGCCATCTGCCCGGGAAGCGCACCCCGGGCCGGCCCTGGACCGAACGCCTCGCCGGTCACCGTCCAGTCGCCGTAAGTGGGCGCCTCGAAGTCGGCGATGACGATGTCATCGGCTGCCCGGCTGGCGGGTGTCGCGAGTGCCGACAATAGGATGACGAGTGCGGCCAGGGCCGCGTGCGGCCGGGATTGGACTTGGATCATGACGTCGTGCGCGTGAAGGGAGGACGGATGGAGCCTGCACCGGCCCGGGTGCCGTCCGCAAGCAGCACTGGAGCCACCGGAGGCGTGGCAGACTCTGGATCCCTTGTCGGTCCCGATCGCTTCGGTGTCCACTATGGCGTCTCGCGGAGCGGCGAAGTCGCCGGGAAATCCACCCGCCACATGCCGCGCAGATCGCCGGGGCCAAAGCCGGTGGCGCGATCGTCCGGTTAAAGCTGGCGGATTCGTTCGGCGTCTTCGTGCTTCAACTCTCGCCCCGGAGTGCCGTGGCACTGCAGGCAAAGCGGCTTGCTGGGCACGACCGAGGCCTCCGAGCGCACCGGTCCGGGTGCGTCTTCGACAGGCGTCGCCGCCCGTCCCAAGTCTGGCAGGCTGCGGAACAGCAACAGCGCGGCCACGGCCCACATGGCGCCGGCGAACACCCGCCGCAGCGTCGGTCCGCTCAGCCGTGCCCGCAGTCCCTGGCCGGCGACCATTCCAAGCAGGCTGCCGGACAAAAACAGTCCGGTGAGAATGGGGGGAAATTGAAGACCATGCACCATGTGCGAGGCGACTCCCGACAACGAGATGAGGAAGATCACCATCAGCGAGGTGGCCACCGCGCGGTGCAGCGCCATGCCGGCCACGTACATCAAGCCGTGCACGATGAGGAATCCGCCGCCCACGCCAAACAAACCGGAGAGCAGACCAGCCGCGGCGCCTCCGGCGGTCAGCCGCACATAGCACCCGGCGCCCAGTCCGCCACCCGGCCTGACGGCGCAGGCCCCGGGATCGGCTCCCTCCTCGCCCCTCCCAGTCCACAGGCGCCACGCCATGGAGCTCATCAGAAGGGCGAAGCCGGTGAGCAACCACGGCCCGGGCACCGACCGCCCGATCCAGGTCCCGAGCGGCGCCAGCGCCATGCCGCCGGCGGCGAACACCAGACCGGCCCGCAGGTCGAGTTCCCGGCGCCGCCAGTGGCGCACCGCGCCAAAACAAGCCGCCGCACCCACCACGGCCAGGCTGATGCCGATGGCGGTCTGCAGCGGCAGGTCCAGACCAAATACGAGCAGCGGCACGGCGAAGATGGAGCCTCCCCCGCCAGTCAATCCGAGGGCCAACCCAACCACGGCGCCGTACAGCAGGCTCATTCCGCCTTCAGCGTGAGGTGCGGTCACCGGCGAGCGTCGGTGACGCCGGAATCGTTCCTGTCACGAGCTCACGGGGTGCGTGTTCGAAATGGTCCGCAACGCAGGTGACCCGCCGACCCGTCCGGGCCAGGAAGGCGCAGGCCCCGGCTGCGCGCATTCCGCTGCCGCAGGACACCACCAGGGGCCGGTCCGCAGGCACCTCGTTCAACTGCGGCAGCAGCCGGGTGTGAGCCTGGTTCCGCGCCCCGCGCAGGTGTCCGGTGGCGAATTCCATGGCCTTGCGCACGTCCAGCAGCACCGACTCCGGTTCTGCAGCCAGCAGTGCGGGCAGCTCTTCAAAGCGGATCGCCGGCAGCCGGGCGATCTGCCCCGGAGGTGCGGCCTCCAGCAAGGTCGCAGGCAGCACGCCGATCACCTGATCAAAGCCCATCCGCACCAGCTGCCGAATCCATTCCTCCGGCGCGGACGGGTCCGTCAGCACGAGGACGACGCGGTTCTGTGGCTGCAGAAAGCTTCCGGCAAAATCGGAGAAATTTCCCGGGGGCGTGAACAGGCTCCCGCGCAAATGACCGGCGAGGAACGTCGGGCGATCCCGGGTGTCCAGCACGACGAAGTCCGGTTCATCGAGACGCGCCACGACACTTGGGAGGCTCAAAATGGGGGCGGCCGGCAGGCCGTCGAGCACCGCCGGCCCCACCCGGTTCAGGTGCTTCATGTGGGCAAAGTATGCCGGGGGCTCGGGCTGGCCGCTGAGAATGAAGCGGACAAACGCGTCCTCTCCGGACTCCAACGCCAGTTTGAGGGCCGGATTGAACTTCTCCTCGTAGCCCAGCGTGGAGTTGGGCACGGCCCCGAGGGCCTTGCCGCAGGCGCTGCCCGCCCCGTGGGCCGGCAGCACCTGCAGATGGCATGGCATGTCCGAAACCTTGCGCAGGCTGCGGTACAACGCCCGCGCCCCCGGCTCCTGCGTGCCCTCCAGTCCCGCCGCCTGTTCGAGCAGGTCAGGCCTTCCGGCGTCTCCAACGAAAAGGAAGTCCCCGCTCAGCATCGCCACGGGCTCGTCGGCTCCACCGCCCCGATCGGTGACCAGATAGATCATGTGCTCGGGCGTGTGGCCGGGCGTATGCACCGCTTGGAAATCCAGGTTGCCGACGCGAAACCGTCCGCCGTCCAGGAGCCGTGTGACGTGCGACAGTCCGTTGGCCCATGCGACCTGCCACTCCGGGCCGCCCTCGCCGGAGACGTAAAGGCGGAGCTGCGGGTTCGTCATGACCAGTTCGCGGGCGCCGCTGACGAAATCCGCATGGATGTGCGTCTCGGCAACGGCGGTGATCCGCAGGCCGTTTTCGGCCGCCAGCTTCCGGTAGCGGTCCACGTCCCGCTCGGGATCAATCACAATGGCCTCCCCGGTTCGTTGGCAGCCGATCAGGTAGGCGTACTGGGCCAGATGAGGATCGGGGATTTGGCGAAGGAACATGGACGTGGAGGGCGCGGGGGGATTCGGAAGGCCGGGGCGGCTCAACGGGAGCAGCAGGTGCCGCTGTGACGACGCCGGTTCCACGGGGCCCTGGCGATCAGCAGGCCCAGGCCGCACCAGTCGGTGATCCCTGAAATCATCACCCCGGCGCCCGCGAGTGCGCTCAAGCCGAAGAACCCCGGATGCAGCGTGAATCCCAAGACCACGCCAATCAGCACCACGGCACCCGCAGCCACGCGCACCTGACGCTCAAGCGACCATGGTGCGTGTGGGTCCCGCTCCGTCGGCAGGCCGGCGGATTCCCAGGCCGTCAGCCCGCCGTCGAGGCACGCCACATCGGCGAAGCCCATCGTTGCAAGGGTCTTCGAGGCCTCGACGCTGCGCCTGCCGGAGCGGCAAACCAGCACGACCGGCCGGTTGCGATCCAGTTCCCCGGCCCGTCGTTCCAGCTCGCCCTGGGGAATGAGGCGGGCGCCGGCGAGGCGGCCAGCGGCGAACTCGGCGGCTTCACGCACATCCACCAGCTGCAGCGCGTCCCCGGCGTCCAGACGCCGTCGAAGATCCGCCGGGGCGATCCGGTCGGGCGGAGCGCCAGGGGTCCGCGCCGGCGAGGTGGGGGAAGCCATCGTGTTCATGGGTTGACGATATGACCATATCGGTATATGTCAACGCGCATGAAGCGCGTTGCCTCGCATCGCCTGCCGCCCGAAGCGCTCGAACTGGTCGCTGCCCGCTTTCGGGCCCTCGGCGAACCGCTCCGGTTGCAACTGCTGAACCGGCTGATGGAGGGCGAGTGCACGGTCTCCACGCTGGTCGAGGCCACCGGGGCCGGTCAGGCCAACGTCTCCAAACACCTCGGGGTCCTGCGCGAGGCCGGTCTGGTCGCGTTCCGCAAGGAGGGCGCCGCCAGCGTGTATCGCGTGGCGGATCCCGGGCTGCGCGAGCTGTGCGACCTGGTTTGTCGCCGGCTTGGGGAGGAGCTGGCGGCCAAGGCGGCGCATTTTCAACGTCCCACCAACCGCGGAACCTGACGCGGGATTCCACGGCTCAAGGAAACCCCTTCGCGACCACCCACGCATCAACCCTTCACCATGATCCCCCCATCCCCCCGTCGCATTCTGATTGTTGGCGGCGTGGCCGGCGGCGCCTCTGCCGCCGCCCGGGCCCGCCGGGTGAATGAAGCCGCCGAGATCGTCCTATTCGAGCGCGGGTCCCACATCTCCTTCGCCAGCTGCGGTCTGCCCTACCTCCTGTCCGGAGAGGTTCGGGACCGGGATCATTTGATCGCCCGGACGCCGGAGGACTTTTGGGCCCGCGCCCGGGTCCGCGTCCACGTCCGCACGGAGGCCGTGGCGATTGACCGGGCCCGGCGCATCCTTCGCGTGAAGGGGCCGGACGGAGCCCGGCGCGACGAACCCTATGACAGGCTCATCCTCAGCCCGGGCGCCCGGCCAATCCTCCCGCCCATTCCAGGCGCGGACCTGCCCCATGTCTTCACCCTGCGTGACATTCCCGACGCCGAACGGATCGCCGCGTTCCTGGACGCGGCAAAGCCGGGCCGGGCCGTGGTCGTCGGCGGCGGGTTCATCGGCCTCGAGATGGCCGAGACGTTTCTGCACAGGGGATTGGAGGTGACCGTCGTTGAGCGGCTGCCGCAGCTCCTGCCGGTGCTGGACCCGGACATGGCGGCGCTGCTGGGGGCGTGCATCGGCAATCGCTTGTCGTTGCGGACGGGTGCGACCGCCACGCGCATCACGACGGAGGCGGTCGAACTCGAAGACGGCAGCCACGTGCCGGCGGACGTCGTGCTCTTGAGCGTGGGGGTGAAGGCCGAAGTCGAACTGGCGCGTGATGCGGGACTCGAAATCGGCGAGACCGGCGGCGTGAAAGTCAATGGACGCCTGGAATCCAGTGACCCCGCCATTTACGCCGTGGGCGACGCGGCCGAAGTCACCCATGTGGTTACGGGCAGGCGGGTGAGGATGGCGCTGGGCGGACCCGCCAACCGGCAGGGTCGGCTTGCCGGCGCCAACGCCGCCGGGCAACACCACGTCTACCGTGGCGCGCTGGGCAGTGCGATCGTGCGCGCACTGGATGTGAACGTCGGCTGCACGGGGCTCAACCGTGCCCAGGCGGTTGCAGCCGGCCTCGCTCCCTATACCAGCGTCACGCGGGGAATGAACCGTTCGCGTTACTTCCCCGGCGCCGTTCCGCTGTGGATCAAGCTGGTGGCCGAGGATGGCACCGGCCGGCTGCTTGGGGCCCAGGTGCTCGGCGGCGAGGGCGTGGACAAGCGCTTGGACGTGCTTGCCACGGCCATCACCGGCGGGTTGACCGTGTTCGATCTCGAAACACTCGACCTGACCTATGCCCCGCCCTTCAGCTCGGCGCAGGATCCCGTGAATGTGGCCGGCTTTGCGGCCGCTCACGCGGCCTTGGGTGATGCCCCGAGCGTCAGCCCGGAGACGTGGCGCCCCGGCGGCGAACTCATCCTGGACGTGCGTGATCCGGACGAATTCGCCGCGGGCCGGCTGGCTGGCGCAGTGAACGTCCCCCTCGAAACCTTGCGCGAACGCGCGGAGGAGTTTCCCCGTGATCGGGTGATCGTGACCTGCTGTCAGCAGGGTCAGCGCGGGCATCTGGCGGCCTGTGTGCTGCGCGGCTTGGGGTTTGGGCATGTGGCCAACCTGCGCGGCGGCCTCGCCATGGCCCGGGCAAACGGGCTTCCCTTGGCCCTGGATTGAGCCACGAGGCACGACCCAACGGTGGCCCGCCCCGAATCCCTCGTGGAATTCACCACCTTCTGCCGATCCGCGCGGCCCCGGGTTCTCCGACCGCTCAGAAGGCCAGCAACCGCGCGGCGGCACCAAGGGCGAAGAGTAGGATCAGGGTGTCGAAGGTTCGCTGGGGCAGGCGGATGACCACCCAGCGTCCAAGCAGCAGTCCCGCCGCAATCACGGGCAACAGCAGGGCATTGAAGGCCAGCGACGGACCCGTGATCAGGCCGAGGTGCAGGCTGAAGGGTACCTTGACGAGGTTGATCAGCAGGAAGAACCACGCGCCCGTGCCCACGAACGCCTCCTTGGGCAGCGCCACGGCCAGCAGATACAGCGCGATCACCGGGCCTCCCGCATTGGCCACCATGGTGGTGATTCCTGCCAGCAGCCCGAGGGCCCAGGCAAAGGCTCGGCTGTTCGGGATGCCGGACAGCCATGCTGGCCGCCACATCCGCATCAGTTGCAATACGGCGAGGCCAAGCACGATGGTGCCGATCACGGGATTGAACCCCACGCCCGGTCCCTCCTGCGCCTGGGACCATCGCATCAGGGCCCAGCCCAACCCCACGCCCATCACGGCCGGAGGCAGCGTGCGCACAATCGAGTCCCAGCGCGCGTGGCGCCGGAAGAGCGCCACCGCACCGAGATCTCCTGCGATCAGCATCGGGAGGACCACTCCGGTCGAGGCCATTCCCGGGAACAACCCGGCGAACAGGACGACATGCAGCAGGCTGAGGCCGGGAAGACCGGCTTTGGAAATGCCGATGCCCATCGCGGCCAGCACCGCCACGCCCCATTCGGTCGTGGAAAAGTCCGGAAGCACGGCGGTCGGGGGGGTCAAAGACCGCTGGGATGGTCCACGTAGATCCACGGGATGCGGAATGTGCCGGACAACTCGGCGGCCAGCGCCTTCACGCCGAACGTCTCCGTGGCGTAGTGGCCGCCGTAGAGCGCGTTGATCCCGAGGTCCTCGGACAACGCATGAGTCCAATGCGGTCCCTCGCCCGTGATCAGGGTGTCCACCCCCTCCCGATGTGCCGTGGCGAGCTCCGATCCCGCACCGCCGGTGCAGATGCCGATGCGACGGCAGGCTTCGGGTCCGCCCGACAGCACGCGGGGCGGGGTGCCAAGGAGCGTCGCAAGCCGTCCGGCCAGCGCCATCCGCGCCAGCGGACGCCTGAGCACGGTCTGCACTCCAAGGAACGCTCCTCCCCGGCCGGTAAAAAAGGGCCGCAGCCTGGTGAATCCGAGGGCGCGCGCCAATTGCGCCGCGTTGCCCAACACCGGGTGGCCATCCAGTGGGAGGTGCTGCGAATACACCGCCAGGTCGGCGGCGACGAGGACGCGGATCAGTTCCGCGCGGCGTCCGGTCCATGGCACGCCCGGGCTCCAGAACATCCCGTGGTGGACCAGCAGCAGGTCGGCACCGCTCTCCGCGGCCTTTCGAACCACCGTCAGCGAACCGTCCACGGCTGCCGCGATCTTGTGGACGCGTCCGCGGTTCTCGAACTGCAGACCGTTCACCGCGCCGTCGTAGTCGGTGAAGGTCTCGGGACGCAGCCGTCGGGTGCAGTGGCGCACCAGAGCGGTCAGTGCAACGGAACGCATGGCCGGATCGTGCCGTGGAAGGGGTGGACGCGGAAGCTCTCCTTCTGGCGGTCCGTCGGCGGTTCCTGCCAGGATGGGATGGTCCCGGATGGGATCCCGGAAACTCCCGGTTCGACACCCGGCCGGTGCGGCGAGGCTGGCCCGCACGGGCTCGCCAGCAGCGGAGCTCCCGCCCTAGGCTGCGCCGGTGAGCGACACACCATTGCTTCAATTGGATCTGCCCGGAATTCCCCGGCTGAAGTCCGGCAAGGTCCGGGAGGTGTTCGACCTTGGTGACCGCCTGTTGTTCGTGGCCACCGACCGGATCTCCGCCTTCGACTGCGTGATGCCCAATGGGATTCCGCGCAAGGGCGAGGTGCTGACCCGGCTGTCGCATTTCTGGTTTGACCTCACCGAGTCGTGGCTGCCCAACCACCGCATTGCACGCGCCGCGGATCCTTTGCCGACCGCCCTAACGCCCTTCGCCTCCGTTCTGACGGGGCGCAGCATGATCGTGTGCAAGGCGGCTCCGCTGCCCATCGAGTGCGTGGTCCGGGGCTATCTGGCCGGCTCGGGATGGAAGGAATACCGCGCGTCGCAGACGCTCTGCGGCCGGCGCCTGCCCTCCGGAATTCCCGAGTGCGGAGAACTCCCCGAGCCGGCGTTCACGCCGGCGACCAAGGCGGAGACCGGGCACGACGAAAACATCAGTTTTGCGCAGGCGGAGGCGATGGTGGGTCCCGAGCTGGCCGCCCGGGTGCGTGACCTGAGCCTGCGCCTCTATGGCGTCGCCCGGGAACATGCCCGGGCCCGGGGCATCCTCATTGCCGACACCAAGTTCGAGTTCGGGCTGCACAGCGGCCGGTTGCTGCTGATTGACGAGGTGCTCACGCCCGACTCGTCCCGGTTCTGGCCGGCCGACGCCTACCGTCCGGGAAGCGCGCAGCCGAGCTACGACAAGCAGTTCGTGCGCGACTACCTGGAGTCGCTGGAATGGGACAAGACCCCCCCGGCGCCCGCCCTGCCTCCGGACGTGGTGGCGCGCACCCAGGAAAAGTATCTCGAGGCCTTCGCCCGCCTGACCGGTCGCCCCCTGGACGCCGGGTGACCGCCGACCCCGACGCGCGGACACCCGCCGGTTGCCAGCGACCGCTGTTTCGCGCATGTAGAGCGCATGGCCTCCCGTCTTCGATCGTTCGCCCTCGGTGTGGCGGCCGGGATCCTCGGGCTGGTTGGCGGTTGCGGTCGCGACGACAATTCCGTGGTGTCGGTCCCGGATCCCGGAGCTGCTGCGATTGCCCCGACGGAGCCGTGGATCGGGGATGATTTCCGGGACAGCCTGCCCCGGGAGGGGGGACCTGACGGCTACGTCGGGTCCGCGTCGTGCCGGTCCTGTCACGAGGAACAATTTACGAGTTGGCACCGCGGGTACCATCGCACCATGACCCAGTTCGCGACCCCGGAGACGGTGAAGGCGGATTTCGACAACGTGACCTTGGTCCAGGGCGACCTCCGGTTTCATCTGAGCCGTGAGGGGGAGGAACTTCGAGTGCGGATGGAGAAGCCAGCCCCGGATGGGTCGCCGGATGACCCGCCCGCGGTCCTCGATACCCGGATGGGACTCGTCACCGGATCCCACCACATGCAGGTGTTCTGGGTGCCCGGCGGGTCCGGAAACACCCAGCTTGGATTCCCGTTCACCTGGCTGATCCCCGAGGAGCGCTGGGTGCCCAGGCAAACCACCTTCATTCGACCTCCCGGCGCCGGGCATCAGGCCGAGGTCTGGAACGTGATGTGCAGCCGCTGCCATGCGACAGCCATCGAGCCGCGGGTGGACTCCGTCCGCCGCCACATGGACACGCGGGCTGCCGAGCTGGGGATCTCCTGCGAGGCCTGCCACGGTCCCGCCCGGCGCCACGTCGAGGCACGTCTCGCCGCAGGCCATGACGCCCCCGGGCCGGATGCCGCGACCCTTCGGTCCGAGATTCTGCATCCGGAGAAAATGGACCCGGTCCGGGCCTCGGAGACCTGCGGGTTCTGTCATTCCATGAAGTGGATTGACCGGAGCGAATCGTGGCGCGAGGCCGGCTTCCGCTTCCGTCCGGGCGACTCCCTGGAGGCCACCACGCCGCTCATCCAGCCTTCGCGCACGGACCGCATCCCCGGCTTGCGCGAGTATCTGGAGCAGCATCCCAACCTGCTGGCGGACTACTTCTGGAGTGATGGCATGGGCCGGGTCAGCGGACGCGAGTTCAACGGCATTGAACAGTCCCCCTGCTTCCGGGGTGGCCGCTTCTCCTGCCTATCGTGCCATTCCATCCACGACAGCGATCCCAACGACCTGCTGGCCCGGAACCGGACCGACCATCGCGCCTGTACCCAGTGTCACGAGGCCTACCGCGATCCCGCCGCATTGACCGCCCACACTCATCACCTTGCGGGATCCCCCGGCAACGAATGTTACAACTGCCACATGCCGCATACGACCTACGGAGTGTTGAGCGCCATCCGCAGCCATCAGGTGAGCAGCCCCAGGGTTTCAGACGCACTCGCGACGGGGCGGCCCAATGCCTGCAACCTTTGTCATCTTGACAAGACCCTCGCGTGGACCGCGCAACATCTTGCCGGGTGGTATGGTCATCCGATTCCGGCCCTGGACGATACCCAGTCCACGGTGGCGGATGCCGTCCACCTCGCGCTTTCCGGGGATGCCGGTCAGCGCGCGCTGATGGCCTGGCATTTCGGATGGCCGCCGGCCCGGGAGGCGTCCGGCGCTTCGTGGGTTTCACCGGTGCTGGGCATCCTGCTGGATGATCCTTATGCGGCGGTGCGATGCGTGGCCGAACGGTCGCTCAGGGCGACCAGCCAGTTGACGCCGGCGGGATATGACTATGTGGCCGATCCTGCCGGGCGGGCTCCGGCATGGGAGCAGGTCTGGAGGGCCTGGCGGGAAGATCCGGCGCCGAACCACCCGGCCTTGGAGATTCCCGGCGAAGTCCAGGTCCACCCGGGCCCCGAAGTGACGATGGACCACCGTGTCTTTCAGCTGCTCAAACTGCGAGACGATCGCCCGGTCCGGTTGCGGGAGTAGGGAGCGTGGTGCTTCGCCCCGCTAACCCACGTCTTCGCCGAGTTCCACGTTCCAGTACGCGATGTCGAGGAAGTGCCTCCACGATTCGTGGACGGGCGCCCCGAAGCTGACCTGGACGAACGGCCTCCACTTCGGCCGCTTGGGCTTCCGAATCAGGCGCATGCCCGCCTCAACGGGTGTTCGGTTGGCCTTGCGCGTATTGCACGGGATGCACGAGCAAACGATGTTCTCCCAAGTGGTCGGCCCCCCGCGGTCGCGGGGCACCACGTGGTCGAGATTGAGATCCCGACGGTCGAAGACGTTGCCGCAGAACTGGCAGGTGTTGCGGTCGCGCTCGAAGATGTTATGCCGGGTGAATTTGACCTCTTTACGGGGCAGACGGTCGAACACCATCAGCAGGATCACCCGTGGCACCCGGATTCGAAAAGAGACCGTGGCCACGGTGTCGTCGGTCTGCGAATCGTGCGCCCCGCCTCCAAAGTCCCGCCACTGCGTGAAGCTGAAGGTCCGAAACTCGCCCTCCGCGTCCCCCCAGACGACCTGCGCGTGGCCCTCAAACAGCAGCGTCAGCGCCCGCCGCACCGAGCAGACGTTCACGGCCTGCCAGAGGCGGTTGAGCACGAGTACCTGATGGTCCAACGCCGGGCTCATGCAACCTCCCAAAAACTTGCGCGGTGCAGTAACCGACCCCGGGTCTGAAGTCAATGTCGCGCCGTGAACAACGTGTGAACAATCCCGCGATGAGGCCACGCGGTTGCTCAATGATTTCCTCCGTGCGCCTGATCCGCCAGCGGAGGCGCGGATCGAGTTTGCGGCCGGCGAGCGGCACGGGTGGGAATCGCGTTCGTGGACCCGGTTGCTTCAGGCGATGGCTGCCGCGGTCCGCGCCGGGGTTTCCTGAGGTCGCGTCCGGTCAACCGGCCATCTTCCGGGCGATCGTGTTCCACCACGGATCATGCAGGGCGGCTACCGGTATTGAAACCGTTCCCATACGCGTGGTGATGGACAGGGCGTCGCCGCCCACCGTGCCGATGATGGCGGCCGGAACCCCCATGATGGATGCCTGCTTCACGACCCGGCCGGCGTCGTCGGCCGCGACGCTCACAACCACCCGGTTCTGCGCCTCGCCGAACCACAGGGCGTCCAGTCGCGAAGCGACCGCCTCGGGCAACGCGGTCAGGTCCACGCTGGCCCCAAGGAAACGAAACGTTTCCCGGGCCACTGGCTGCCCGAAACAGCACTCCGCCAGGGCGACCGCCAAGCCGCCGTCACTGCAATCGTGGGCGCTGCGGATCACCCCCTCGCGGATCAGGCCGATCAGCGTGGTGTGCAGGACGGCGGCGGCGGCGAGGTCCACGCGCGGCGGCAGGCCGGTCTTCAGCCCATGCCGGGACTTCAGGAAGGCGCTGCCGCCGAGTCCCTGCAATGGATCGGCGGGATCCACGATACCGCCGAGCAGCACCAGGACGTCGCCGGACTCCTTGACCCACTGCGTGGTGATGTGTTGCGGGTCCTCGATCAGGCCGACCACGGCAACGGTTGGCGTGGGATCAATGGCGCCGGCGGTGGTCGTCTGGTTGTAGAGCGAGACATTGCCCCCGGTGACCGGGGCCCCCAGGGCCTTGCAGGCCTCCGCGAGGCCCCGCACGGATTCCCTGAGCTGCCAGAAAATCTCCGGGTTGTGCGGGTTTCCAAAATTGAGGTTGTCCGTGGCGCCGAGCGGTACGGCACCCGTGCAGGCCAGGTTGCGGCAGGCCTCTACCACCGCGGCCTTCCCGCCCTCGTAGGGGTCCAGGAGCACGTGCGTGGCGTTGCAGTCCGCGGTGAAGGCCACGTACTTCTCGGGAACCGGGCGGCTGCCCACGCGTCCGGCCAGTTCGGCGCCCATCACCGGGAGCGAATCGGCTTTGATGCGGATCACGGCGGCGTCGCTTCCGGGACACACCACGGAGCCGTCGCGCACCATGTGGTCGTACTGGCGGTAGACCCAGTTCTTCGATGCGAGGGTCGGGTTGGCCAACAGACCCATCAGATCGGCGGCGGGATCCGCCGTGTCGGCGATGCCGTCGAGGCGAAAGGCGCGCACCGCCGCCTGCGCCGCCGGTTCCCGGGCCTCGCGCTGATACACCGGGGCCTCGTCCGCGAGGCTGCGCGCCGGGAGATCCACCACGACCCGGCCGCCGTGGCGCACCCGCATCCGGCCCGTGTCGGTCACCACACCAATCTCCGCCCATGGCAGATCCCATTTGTCGAAGATCCGCCGGACCACCTCCTCGTGACCCCGCTGCACCACCACCAGCATCCGTTCCTGGGACTCGGAGAGCATGATCTCATAGGAGGTCATGCCGGGCGCGCGCTGGGGCACGCGATCGAGCTCGATTTCGATGCCGGTGCCCGCGCGCGCAGCGGTCTCGCAGGTGGAGCAGGTGAGCCCGGCGGCGCCCATGTCCTGCATCCCGGCCACCACTCCGGTGGCCAGCAGCTCCAGACAGGCCTCGCAGACGAGCTTTTCCATGAACGGGTCCCCGACCTGCACGGCCCCGCGCTGCTGCTCGGCCGATGCCTCCGTGAGGTCCTGCGAGGCAAAGGCCGCCCCGGCGAGGCCGTCGCGCCCGGTCGCCGGTCCCACATAGAACACCGGGTTCCCGACCCCGCGGGCCGCCCCGCGGGTGATCTGTTCGTGGCGCAGCACGCCGAGGGCGAAGGCATTGACCAGCGGATTGCCTTCGTAACTGGCGTCGAAGGCCACCTCTCCGGCCAGGGTGGGGACCCCGAAGCAGTTGCCGTAATGGGCGATGCCGGAGACCACTCCGGCGAACAGGCGGCGGACCTCCGGGTTCTCAAGGTTCCCAAAGCGCAGCGAGTTGAGTGCGGCGACCGGACGTGCCCCCATGGTGAAGATGTCGCGCAGGATGCCTCCAACCCCGGTGGCCGCGCCCTGGAAGGGTTCCACGGCGCTGGGGTGGTTGTGGGACTCGATCTTGAAGGCGATGGCGATGCCGTCGCCGACGTCAATGATCCCGGCATTCTCCTCCCCGGCGCCCACCAGGATTCGGTCCCCCCGCGTGGGAAACTGCTTCAGCAGCGGCCGCGTATTCTTGTACGAGCAGTGCTCGGACCACATCACGGAGAAGACGCCCAGCTCGGTGTACGAAGGCGTCCGGCCCAGGAGGGTCACGATCCGGTCATACTCCTCCGGGGTGAGATTGTGCCGGGCGACCAGTTCCGGGGTGATGTGAGGCTCGTTCATCGTGGCGGCGGGCATGGCCCGCGACGGGAGTCGGTACACTAGGGATCCCGCAGGGCCGGACAAGGACTTCAGGACGTTGTGGAGCTGCGGTGAGGCACCCGGTGAGGTGTCTTGAGGGTGCGGGATCCGGCTGTCACGCTGCAGCCGATCCCAGTGAAGACTGTGTTGTCCACCGCTGCAGGGCTGCTCGCCGCAGTGCAGCTGCTTCTGCCGCCGACGGCTGCCGCCGCCGCGCAGGAGCCGGATGCCGGGCGCCTGCGCGTGGTGATTGAAACGGATGCCGGGGGCGATCCCGATGACGAGCAGTCGCTGGTCCGTTTCCTCCTCTACGCCAACGAATGGGACGTCGAAGGCATCATCGCGAATCGGGCGCATGCCCGCGACGGCGAGAACCGGAACTCCGAGCGGACGGGCCCCGGAATTGTCCGGCGTCTCCTGGCGGCATACGGTGACTGTCATCCCCGGCTCATCGAACATGACCCCCGCTTTCCGACCCGGGAAGCGCTCGAGGCGGTCACGGTGTCTGGAGACAACGACACCACGGAAGGCGTCAACCTCCTGCTCGCCGTCGTGGATCGCGCGGATCCCCGCCCGATCTGGTATGCGGACTGGGGGACCGATCATGGGGCTGCCACCAACAACCTGCGGCGCGCCCTCGATCGCGTCCTGGAGGAGCGCGGTCCCGAGGGGTACGCGCGCTTCAAGTCGCGCCTGCGGCTGGCTTCCGCAGACGCCTTCGGGCCGCACACCACGGAAGTCCATCCGCCGTTCCCGCTCTGGGTGGACACCTTCCGGCCGGCGCTGGACGGGCGGCGCTGGTACCATCGCTTCCCGGCTCTCACCGCGCGGGCGGGGGGATTCGACCTGGAGCGCGATGTGCGGACAGGACACGGACCGCTGGGCGCCCTGTACCCGACCAACACCACGCACTGGGCCAAGGAAGGCGACTCGATGACATTTCTGTACCTGGTGCCCAACGGGCTCAACCACCCGTGGCAACCCGGCTGGGGCGGCTGGGGCGGACGTTACGGTCCGAACGAAACCCTGCCCGGGCGCCCCTACTTCTGGGCCAATCGGAAGGATGCGTGGCAGGGAAGCACCCATCGCGACCACACCCTCGGACGGTGGGCCGAGGCGCTGCAGAATGACTTCCGTGCCCGCCTCGACTGGTGCGTGGCGCCCCGCGACGGAGCGAATCATCCTCCGATCATCCGTGTCCGCCTGGGTCCGGACCCGGCTTCCGCGCGTGAATTCCCGAACCCCGGCCTGCCGATTTTCCTCCGGTTGTCCCCGGGGGAATCGGTGTTTCTTACAGCAGTGGATTCATCGGATCCGGATGGTGACCCGTTGACCTTTCGGTGGGAGCCGTATCCGGAGGCGGGTACCTATCGAGGGCCGGTAGGCCCCTGGTCGGGCGGGGAGGGGGCGCTGCGGTTCGCCGCCCCCGAAGTGACGACACCCGAAACGGTTCACCTGATCCTGTCGGCCACCGATTCCGGAACGCCGCCGTTGACCCGGTACGCGCGTGTGGTGGTCTCGGTGGATCCGCAATCCAGGCCGGTGGATCTGGAGCGCGCGTTCGTCCCGCCGCCAGAACTCGCCGGGGAGCGGGGTCATCACCGGTCACCGCTTCAATTTCGCGACGGCTCCCGGGTCGAAACGCCGGCGGACTGGAACCGTCGCCGCGCGGAGATTCTTGGGGAATGGGAGGCCATCGCCGGGCGTCCTCCCGGGCCGCTGCGCTCCCCGACCTTGGAGGTCCTCGAATCCGAAGCCCGGGAAACCTTCACTCAACACCGCGTTCGCGTTCCCCTTGCCCGCGACGTGACCGTCCCGGGATGGCTGCTGATTCCCGCGCAGGTCGGTCCGATGCCGGCGGTGGTTGTCCCATTTTATGAGCCGGAGACGAGCGCGGGGCTCAACAGTTCGCAGCACCGGGACTATGCCCTGCAACTGGCGCGTCGTGGATTTGTCGCGCTGGCGATCGGCTCTCCCGGTGGGGACGCCCGAAAGCCGGAAATGGGCGGCGCCATATGCCAGCCGCTGTTGTTCCTGGCCCACGCCGCCTCGAACGCACGGGCCGCACTCGCGGCACGGCCGGAGGTGGATCCCACACGGATCGGCCTGGTCGGGCATAGTTATGGCGGCAAGTGGGCCTTGTTTGCGGCCGCGTGGGATGAAGGGTTCGCCTGCACCGCGGTCAGCGACCCGGGGATCGCGTTCGACGAGGCGCGTCCCGGCGTCAATTACTGGGAGCCCTGGTATCTCGGCCGCGACCCCGGGAGCGTCCGGTCACCCGGGCTGGTGAGCTCCGGGAACCCCCGCACCGGGGCGTACCGCGAACTGGTCGCCGCCGGCCACGATCTGCACGAGGTGCTCGCCCTCACGGCCCCGCGGCCGCTGCTGGTCTCGGGCGGATCGGAGGACCCGCCTCAACGGTGGCAGACCCTGAATCATCTGCGTGACGTTCATGCAGTCCTTGGCGTCACCGACCGCGTGGCGATGACCCATCGTGCCGCTCATGATCCGGACGCGGACTCGAATGCCGCGGTGGTCGCGTTCCTCGTGCGTTTCCTTGGGGACGGGATGCCCCCAGCTCCAGATCGCCCCTGATGGCCTGACGGAACGCGAACTCGACCGGGTCCCCGCGCCGCAGTCCGCGCGAGGCGGGGTTCCAGCCCGTGCCCGCCCGGCCTCAGCGCGCACGGAGGACCAGCGCCCAGTCCGGGTCGTTCCCCGGCGGGTCCAGCGGGGTGCGAATCTTCAGCGGATCTTCAGTTCAGGCGCTGGGTCGTCTTGCTCCAGAGCCATCCGATGTCCGGATTGTTGCTCTGATTGCCGGGCTGGAAGTCCGCCCGCCTCACCGGAATCTTGGTCCGTCGGTCCACCCAACGCTTGATCTCGGAATGGCCATCGGCGAAGGCAAAGCCGCAGGCCCCGTTATGGTAGCTCGCGGGGGCGTCGGGCAGCACAGCTGCCGCGAGGTTGGGCGCCGGATTCATGTTCACGCAGAAGAACCCGTCGTTGATGCTGTCGGGATGCTCATCCACGAACACCCAGGTATCGGCCGGAGCCACGAAGTCTGAATCCCGGAGGAACATGCGCCATGGGGGACTGTTCCCGAACCAGGTCGGCCGGCCGTCATGCATTCCGACCCAGGCATTGATCGCGTTGCTCCGAAGCCGCGGGCGTGGATTGGCCCCCTTGGTCATGAAGTTGTCTGCGGGACATTTGTAGATCTTTGCCGTCCGACCCGTGTAGGGCCAGATGGTGCCCCTCATGAGGGTGTTGGTCACATCCCAGTTGTCGCGGTTGCCCCCGTTCCAATCGAGAATCCCGTACACCCAGACGTTGTTGGATGGATTGTCCGAATACGCCGGAGGAATTTTTCCGTTTTGATCCTCGATATACAGCCGCCAGGCGAGCATGAGCTGCCGGGTGTTGTTCATGCACATGATGCCCTGCCCCTTGGATTTCGCCTTGGCCAGAGCCGGAAGAAGCATCCCGGCCAGGATGGCGATGATGGCGATCACCACGAGCAGTTCAATCAACGTGAATCCCGCGGGGGTTGGCGCCGGTGTGGAGCGGCGCGAATTCCGATCGTCTGAAGACGGAGTCGAGGTGTGAATCAATGGTTCCATAAGCTGGGGACAGGCTCCTGACGGAGGGGTGGGGCAAGCAGGCAAGAGCACCTCGCCCGCCCTGCTACAATCACGCTGCTTCTGCTGCTTCGCAACCGTCAAGGTCTTTCCACAAATCATCTCAAGCCGCTCGGCATGGTGGATTCCACCTGGTACCCGCGACTGCCTGAACCCCTGGCCCTTCGACTGCGCGAACTGGTGGACCATCCGGAGTGAGGTGATGGGGCGGCAATCGGCGGGGTGCCTCAAGGTCGCACCCCGTCCGTTGAAGGGTGGCTGACGGTGGAGGCGCGTTTCTGGGAGGTGCCTCCCATGGACACGGCCGGGCCGGAATCTGCTCGCCCAAAATGGCGATCGCAGGCGAAATGGAGACCATGAACGGCGGTGGGGTCCGGATCGGATGGTGGATCGGGCTGGGCATGCTCACGGGAGTGATGGCGGCGGATGCCGCGTCGGCCACCGACTTCAACCGGGACATCCGCCCCCTGTTCGCCAGGCACTGCACCGCCTGCCATGGCGGCGTGAAGGCCGCTGGGAGCATTTCCCTGGTCTATCGGGAACGAGCGCTGGCGGACGGCAAGTCCGGCAGGCGCACGATTGTCCCCGGGGACCCTGACGCCTCGGAGCTGATCCGGCGGGTGGAGTCCGGAGATCCGGACGAGCGGATGCCCCAGCCGGAGCATGGTCCGGCACTGTCCGCAGAGGAGATTGCGACGCTCCGCGCGTGGATCCGTGAGGGCGCTCCCTGGAGCGAGCATTGGTCCTTTGTGCCGCCGCTGCCCCCCCCGGAACCGGTCCTGAAGGACCCGTCGTGGGCGGCCGTTCCCGCCGACCGTTTCATCCTGGCACGACTGGAGGCGGAGGGACTCAACCCGGCGCCGGAGGCAACCCCGGCCGGGTGGCTGCGGCGGGTGAGCCTGGATCTCATCGGCCTGCCGCCAACCCCGAGGGAGTTTGCCGACTACCTCGAGGATCGCCGGGAGGATCCACGACGGGCGCGGGAACAGGTCGTGGACCGCCTGCTCGCCTCCCCGCGGTTCGGCGAGCGCTGGGCGGCGGTGTGGCTCGACCTGGCCCGCTATTCCGACACCTTCGGTTTTGAAAAGGATCCTCACCGCGACATCTGGCCGTGGCGCGACTGGGTGATCCGGGCATTCAACGACGACATGCCCTTCGATCAGTTCACGATCCGGCAGCTCGCTGGGGACCTGCTGGCCGAGCCGTCCGCCGACGATCTGCTGGCCACCGCCTTCCACCGCAACACCCAGAACAACACCGAGGGCGGAACGGATGACGAGGAGTACCGCACCGCGGCCGTGCTCGACCGGGTGAACACCACCTGGACCGCATGGCAGGCGACCACCTTTGGATGCGTTCAATGCCACGCCCACCCCTACGACCCGATTCCTCACCGGGACTACTACCGTTTCGCTGCGTTTTTCGACGGCACCGAGGACTGCGATCAGAACGACGATTATCCCCGGCTTTTGATTCCCGCGGACGGGGCGCGACGCGAGGAGATTGTCGCGATCCAGCGCGAGATCCGGACGCTTCGCCACGATTTGAACGACGCAGGCCTCGCGGCGGCCGCCGCGGTGTCCAACTGGAGTCCGGCCATCCCCACCTGCGCGTCCACCAGCGCCAGCGATGCCACGCTCACGGTGGGAGCGGACGGCCGCATCCGGGCCGGGGGAACCCTGCCCATCAAGGTGGCGTACACGCTCCGGTTCCCCGCGGTTCCAGGTCTCACGGCCCTGCGGCTCGACATCCACCCGGTGGCCTTCGATCCCAAGGGGCTGCCCGAGCGCGGACAGGCGTTCTCCCGGATTCAGCTGGCGGTCATCGCATCCGAAGCGGGGGCCACCAACCAGCCCGTGGCGTTCCAGGAGGTCATCGCAGACCACCTGGCCGGTCCGTTCGATCCATTCCGGATCATTGACACGGGCGGGGGATTCGGGAGCTACCCGGTCATGACCGGACCCCGGCGTGTATTCGTGGTTCTGTCGAATCCGCTGGAGGTGGAATCGGACGGCACGCTGGAGATCACCCTGGACCACGGCATCGCGTCGAACAGTGGCGTTCAGGCCTGCGTGCTGCGCGACTTCACGGTGTCCGCAACGACGGACTCCCGGCTGTCCGACTTCGCCGGGGCTCCCGGACGCCGGGAGCAGTGGCGTTTGCTTCAGGGGAAAAAGGAGGCCCTCCAGGATGTCGCGGGGACCCGTGTGCCGGTGATGATGGAGCGTCCCGAATCGGCGGGGCGCGAGACGCGGGTGTTCGTTCGAGGCAACCGGGCAATCCGCGACGCGGTGGTCCGGCCCGGGATTCCCGACATCGTTTCGCCCCCGCCCGGGGACGACCCGCTGACCCGGCTGGATATGGCGCGGTGGATGGTTGGCGATCGGAACCCTCTGGCTGCCCGGGTGCTGGCGAACCGGCTCTGGGCCGAGATGTTTGGCCGCGGGATCGTTGAGACCCTGGAAGACTTCGGCACCAGCGGTGCGCGTCCGACGCATCCCGAACTGCTCGACCACCTCGCCCTGCGCCTGCGGGAGGACTGGGGATGGTCGGTGAAGCGATTTCTGCGCGAGATCGCGCTCTCGTCCACGTACGCCCAGAGTGCCCGGGTGACGCCGGCTTTGGCGACCCTCGACCCGGACAACCGCCTGTACGCCCGCGGTCCGCGCGTTCGACTGACGGCGGAAATGGTTCGTGACCAGGCGCTTGCTCTCTCCGGTTCGTTGTCCACAAAGGCCTTCGGTCCCCCGGTGTACCCTCCGCAGCCGGACGGGGTCTGGAACTCCGTGTACAGCGGTGAACGGTGGAATACGTCCCAGGATGCCGACCGGTTCCGACGGGCGATTTACACCTACCAGAAGCGGACCAGTGGATACCCGCTGTTTTTGACCTTTGATGCCCCCACCCGCGACGCCTGCACCGCCCGACGGTTGCCGAGCAACACGCCCTTGCAGGCCCTTGCAGTCCTCAACGATCCGGCCTTCCTGGAGATGGCCCGGTCGCTGGCCAACCGGATGGAAGCGGTCGGCGACACGCCGCAGGACCGGATCCGATGGGCCTGCCGACTCCTGACCCTGGAGCCGCCTCCGCGGTCCATGGTGGACACCCTGCTCCGGTTGTACGACGGGGCTCTCGAGGATTTTGGGGAGGATCGTGCGTCGGCAGACGCGCTGGCGCCGACGCCCGAGCGTGCGGCGCTGGTCCTTGTGGCCAACACCCTGCTCAACCTGGACATCGCGCTGACCCGCTGAACATGCCGTGTACTCCGGTCTGGAACCTATGAACGCCGCTGAACCGCTCCTGCGCCATGAACAGTTGCTGCACCGGACCCGGCGCCACTTCCTGCGCGATTGTACCAGCGGCCTTGGGGCACTCTGGCTGGCGTTTGAGGGCGGACGCGCATGGGGGGCGTCCGGCGGGGTGGTTCATGAAGGGGCGGGTCCGCTGGCTCCCGTAGCGCCTCCGGCCCCCGGCAGGGCGCGCCGGGTCATCTACCTCCACATGGCCGGCTCACCGAGCCAGTTGGAGCTCTTCGACTACAAACCGGAACTCGAGCGCCTGGACGGACAGGACTGCCCGGCCTCGCTCATCGCCGGCAGGCAGTTCGCCTTCATCCAAGGCGTACCGAAAATGTTGGGGCCGCAATATCCGTTCCGGCAGCACGGACAGAGCGGCCAGTGGGTTTCGGACCGCCTGCCGTTGTTTGCGTCGGTGGCGGACGAAGTGTGCTTCATCAAGTCCATGTACACCGACCAGTTCAACCACGGACCGGCCCAGTTGCTCATGCATACGGGGACGCAGAACCCCGGAGGCGCGAGCGCCGGGGCGTGGGCCACGTACGGGCTGGGTGCGGAGAACCGGAATCTCCCCGGGTTCATCGTGCTGACCAGCGGCGGAAAGAATCCGGATGCCGGGAAATCCGTCTGGGGCGCCGGTTATCTGCCCTCGGTCTTCCAGGGGGTCCAGTGCCGGTCGCAGGGCGACCCGGTCCTGTTCCTCTCCGATCCCCCGGGCATCACCCGCCGCCTGCGGCGCCGCACCCTCGACGCGCTGCAGGAGATCAACGAGCGAACAGCCCGTGAGGTGGGCGATCCGGAGACCCTCACCCGGCTGGCCCAGTACGAACTGGCGTTCCGGATGCAGGTGGACGCCAGCGACGCGTTTGACATCAGCCGTGAGCCGGCCGTCATCCACCGTCTCTACGGGACGCAACCCGGCAAGGAATCCTTTGCCAACAACTGCCTGCTCGCCCGCCGCCTCGCGGAGCGTGGAGTGCGTTTCATCCAGCTGTTTGACTGGGGATGGGATTCGCACGGTGCCGGTGAATCCGAGGCCCTCAACCATGGGTTCAAGGACAAGTGCCGGAGCGTGGATCGCGCGCTGATGGCGTTGCTCGTGGATTTGCGCCAGCGCGGACTGCTCGACGACACGCTCGTGGTCTGGAGCGGGGAATTCGGGCGGACGCCGATGCGGGAGAACCGCAGCGGCATGGAAATGCAGTTCATCGGCCGCGACCATAATCCGGGGGCGTTCACCCTCTGGATGGCCGGCGGCGGCGTCCGCCGGGGCACGACGTACGGTGAGACCGACGACTTCGGATACCAGTCCGTGGTGGACCGGGTGTCCGTTCACGACTTCCACGCGACGCTCCTGCACTTGCTGGGATTCGATCACCTGCGCCTCACCTACCCGGTGTCGGGGGTGAACATGCGCCTCACCAACGTGACCAAGCCCGGCTGCGCGGTGGTCCGGGGCGTTCTGGCCTGAGACGACGCGCCTCCCCGGGTTCCGCCGCCTCCAATTGGAGACTTGCCAGCGAGGACCCTGCCGGTAACGTCCGCGTTCCTTTCTGCTGGAAAACTGGCGGAATCCGTCCTTTCGAGGCTTATGGCAGTCAACGCGAACGAACTCCGCAAGGGGCAGGCGATTTTGTACAACAATGACGTGTGCGTGGTGCTTGAGGTCACCCATCGCACGCCGGGGAACCTGCGCGCATTCGTCCAGGCGATCCTTCGCAGCATCCGCTCCGGGCGCTCCATGGATGTGCGGTTCACGTCCTACGAGAAGATCGAGACCGTCGCCTTGAACTCGAAGAAGATGGACTTCAGCTACAAGTCCGGTGACGACTACGTGTTCTCCGATCCCGACACCTACGAAGAGGTGACGCTCGCCAGGGAGCTGGTCGGGGACGCCAAGGATTTCCTCGTGGAGAACGGCACTGTGACGGTCACGTTCATTGAGGACAAGGCGGTCCAGATCGAACTGCCGGCGAGCGTCGTGCTCAAGGTGACCCGGGTCGAGGGGGGCGTTCGTGGCGACTCCGCCAACAATGTCCAGCAGAGCATCGAGCTCGAAACCGGCGTGACCATGCAGGCGCCGCTGTTCATCAAGGAGGGCGAGAAGATCAAGGTGGACACCCGCACCCGGAAGTACATGGAGCGCGCCTGACCGCCGCCGCCCGGTTGCATTCACACCCTCCCGTGGAACTGGATCCCGAATCCCTGGGGGCCCGGGAAATGTACGAATGGATGGTCACCACCATCCTGCCCCGCCCGGTTGCCTGGGTGTCCACCCGATCGCCCGGCGGGGTCGCCAACCTGGCACCCTTCAGCTTCTTCCAGGGCGTTTGCGCCCGCCCGCCCACGTTGCTGTTCTGTCCCGCCAACGACCGGCACGGGCGGCCCAAGGACACGTTGCGCAATGTGGGCGCCACCGGGGAGTTTGTGGTCAATCTCGTGCCGTGGTCGCTGGCGGAAGCCATGAACGCAACCGCCGCCTCGCTGCCCTACGGCGAGAGCGAGTTCGAGCGGTTTGGCGTCGCCCAGGCCGCATCCCTCCGGATCGGACCACCCCGGGTCGCTGCCGCGCCGGTCGCGTTCGAATGCCGGCTCGACCGGATCATCCACGTGGGCGAAGGCCCGATCGCGGGGAATATCGTGCTCGGGCGCATCGTTCACCTCCACGTCGCGGACGCCATCCTCGCCCCGGACGGGCGGCCGGATCCCGGTCTGCTGGATCCGGTCGGACGCCTCGGGCGCGATGAATACGCCCGGCTTGGGGAACGGATTCAGTTCGCGCGCCCGGCCTGAACCGGAACCTCAGGCCCTCTTCAACCTGGGGCCTTTGGGAGTATCTTCGAGGATCCAGCCCAGGGATTTCAGCTTCATCCGGATGGCGTCCGCCCGGGCGAAATCCCGTGCCTTCTTGGCGGCGGCGCGTTCATCCGCGAGGGAACGAATCTCGGGTGGGGCCTCCTCGGTCCGGGGCCTGCCCATCCCCAGCACGGCATCCACCCGCCGCCATGCCGCCAGGGCGGACGCGGCCCCAGCGGGGCCGAGGGCGCCTGCGCTCATCGCCCGGTTGGTGTGCCCCACCCACTCAAAGACCGCCGCCCACGCACGGGAGACGTTGAGATCGTCGTCGAGCGCGATGGTGACCGCGGTCTCAAGGGGGGATGCCGTCCCCGGCCCGGGCGCCGGGACATCCCCGGCAAGGTCCTGCAGTTTGCCCAGGCATTCGTCAATGCGCGCCAGGGCGATCCGGGCGGCGTCGAGCCCGTCGGCGGTGAAGTTGAACGTACCCCGGTAGTGGGCGCTGAGCAGCAGCTGGCGGATTTCGCGTCCGGTATGTCCGCGCGTCACCAGGTCGCGCACGGTGAGGAAGTTCCCCAGCGATTTGCTCATTTTCCGGCCCTCGACGAGCAGGTGGGCGGCGTGCATCCAATGCTTCACAAAGGGACGCCCCGGAGGCTGCTCCCCGGAGCCCTCGCTCTGGGCGATTTCGTCCTCATGATGCGGGAAGGCGAGATCCTCGCCGCCCAGGTGCAGCTCAAAGCTGGGTCCGAGGAGGGCCATGCTCATGGCGCTGCACTCGATGTGCCATCCGGGGCGTCCGGGACCCCAGGGACTGTCCCAGAACACCACTCCATCCTCGGGCACGCGGGCCTTCCAGAGGGCGAAGTCCGCGGCAGCGGCCTTGTCGTACTCGTCGCTGGCGACGCGCTCGCCGACCCTTTGGGCTTCCGGATTCAAGTTCACCAGGCGCCCGTACACGCAGCCGCACCCCCGGTATTTCGCGATGCTGAAGTACACCGATCCATCGGGGGTCTGATACGCCAGGCCGCGCTGCTCCAGCTTGCGGATCAGGGCGATGATCTGGGGCAGGTGTTCCGTGGCGCGGGGGAGGTGATGCGGACGCAGGCAGCCGAGCGTGTCCAGATCCTCCAGGAACGCGGCCTCATATCCCGCGGTGAACTCGTGCAGGGGCACCCCGGTCTCCCGCACGCGCCGGATGATCTTGTCCTCGACGTCCGTGATGTTCATCACGTGCGTCACGGCAAATCCGCGGAATTCCAGGTGCCGGCGCACCAAGTCCGCAAAGACGAAGGTGCGAAAATTCCCGAGGTGCCCGAAGTCGTAGACCGTCGGGCCGCACACGTAGAGGCCGACCACCGGCCGGCCTGTGCCGTCGCGGCGTTCCGGGGACAGGGGCTCGAAGCGCTCGACCGTCCGGGTGAGCGTGTTGAAGTAGTGTGGATGGGAATCCATGCGGCGGCCGGGCCGCCTGGCGGGATGGCCGGCGGCACCGCGGGTCCCGGCAACTCCGGCCACGTCCGGATCGCGGGGGCTGGAAACGCTCAGTTGAAGGTGTACAGGACGCCCGCCGTGAGCTGGTAATCGTTCTTCTGTCGGAAGATCGTGGGATCCGTTCCCGCGTAGGAGGCCGGCTCGCTCCGGTACCAGTCGCGGAAGACGATCAGGAGCGAGAGGTTTTTGTAGAGCTCGGTCTCGACACCCACCGCGGCGGTCATGACGTAGTTGCCCCACTTGTCAATCTGGGGGAGGTACTCAAACGTCTGGAACAGCCGGGATTTGTCGGTGAACTTCCATTCGAAATTGTTGGCGAACCGGAGGGTGGCGTAGTCGTTGTAGCCGGTACCGACGAGTTCCTCCCAGACATAGCCGGGGCCGGTCTCCACGGAGAGGCTCAGTTTTTCCTTCTTGATGAGGTAGTAGCCGACCGTCGCGGTCGCGGCGATCCGGTAATCCACGCCGGCGATTTCGTCATGACGTCCGCTGAACCGTCCGCCGACATACAGCCGGTCGGTCAGGAGCCGGTTGTAGGAGAGAAACCCGCCGTAGTTGTTGACGTTGGTCGTGTCGGTTTCAGTCAGGGACTGGTTCGGGCCGCCCGCGTCGTTGACCTCGGTCGTCGTCGAGGTGCCGTAGTTCACGTCGGCGCCGAAGCTCAAGATGTTCGCGCCGGTGTCTCCCCATTCCTTCACGGTCAGCACGTTGCCGCCGACGTTGAAGGTCTCCGCGTTGCCGCCGGTCAGTCCCAGGTTGAGGCCGAGGGAGGTGGTCCAGTTCTTCGGGGGCGGCGCGTCCTGGGCGCACAGCGGAACGAAGGAAGAACCAAGGGTCGCCGCGGCCACGGCGGCGGCACGGGGAAGCTGGCGGGAGAACGATTTCATAAGCGCGGGCGGTTTCTATCGCGGGTCCGGGATGCGTGCAACGGTCGAAATGGCCGATCCTTCGATCGTCGTTGCGTCCACGATTCCCTTGCCTGGAACCCGCGGGCGCGATACCACCAATGGGTCACCACTGCGAATTTCTGAGGAAACCATCCCCGCCATGGACATCTACCGAACGAACACCCCTCACCCCCGGAGGCCGGGCTTTACGCTCATCGAGTTGCTGGTCGTCATCGCCATCATCGCGATCCTGGCCGGCATGCTTTTGCCGGCGCTCAGCAAGGCCAAGGCGAAGGCCCAGGGCATCGGCTGCCAGAACAACCTCAGGCAGCTCATGCTGGGGTGGCAGCTCTACGCCGTGGATTTCAATGACGCGCTCGTTCGCAGTGCGGGTTTGGACAGCCTCGTCTCGGCGGTCAGCCCGACAAAGAACTACCCCCTCAACCAGTGGTGCATGGGCACGATGGACCGGTGGCCGGACATGACGAACACCGTGCTGATCATGGACTCGCTGCTGTTCAAGTACGTGGGCGCGCTCCCGGTGTACAAGTGCCCTGCGGACCGCAAGACGCGCTTCGATTCGTGGGGAGGCAAGGGCGGCCCCCCCTCGGTGCGCAGCATGTCCATGAACAACTGGATGAACCCCATCAACGCCTGGGCGCCGAACCGCGCGACCGGAAACAACCCGGTGACCAATTTCCGGCGCATGGGCGATATCCGGAGCCCGGTGGACACCTGGGTGACTATTGACGAGAACCCCGCTTCCATCAACGACGGCTGGTTCGTCTGCGACCCGGCGGCGAACAACTGGGTGGATGCCCCTGCCGCCTATCACAACAATGCCGGAGGCCTGTCCTTTTCGGACGGACACGCCGAAATCCGGAAGTGGCGGGATCCGCAGTTGCTCGGCCGCAAGTCCGGGCCGGGGAATCCGCGGGACGGCGGCGCCGATCTCCGCTGGCTGAAGTCCAAGAGCACCCACGGACCCGACGGATTCCGTCCGCTGTAACGGGCCGCCCGCACGGTCGGGTGCCGGGGACTCCACGCGGGACACCGGCGGGGAGTACCGCGGGAGTTTCCCGTTGACCCTGTTTTCGGGGGAGGCGTTGACTTTCCGTCGTCTCCGGTGTCGCGGGCCACTTCCCGTTTGCACCGGGGCGGGCCTTCGGCTCACGCATTTCATGAACCGCAAACTCAACATCGCCATTGTGGGCCTCGGTTTCGGGGCCGAGTTCATCCCCATTTACCAGCGGCATCCGCACGCACACCTGTATGCCATCTGCCAGCGCTCCAGGGAGAAGCTGGACCAGATCGGCAAGGCGTTCGGAGTGGAACGGCGCTTTTCCAGTTTCGAGGAATTGCTGCGAGATCCCGCAGTGGACGCGGTCCACATCAATTCCCCGATCCACCTGCACGCCGCGCAGGCCATCGCCGCCCTGCGTGCCGGCAAGCACGTGGCCTGCACGGTGCCGGCCTGTACCACGGTGGAGGAGGCCCGGGAGATCGCGCGGGCAAGCCGGGAAAACGGGCGCCGGTACATGATGATGGAAACCGTCGTTTGGAGCCGGGAGTATCTTTACGTGAGGGAGCTTCGGGACACCGGCCGGCTGGGGCGCATCCAGTTTGTGCGCGGCAGTCACCTGCAGAACATGGCCGGATGGCCGGGGTACTGGGAGGGCCTGCCCCCGATGCACTACGCAACCCACTGCGTGTCGCCCTGCCTGGGCATCGTCAACGGCGAGGCGGAGTTCGTGTCCTGTCTCGGTTCCGGACGCATCTCCGAGGCGCGCATCGCCAAATATGGCTCACCCTTCGCCTTCGAGACGGCGCACTTCAAGGTGCGCAACCAGGATGTCGCCGGCGAGGTCACCCGGTACCTGTTCGACGCCGCGCGTCAGTACCAGGAGAGCTTCGACTGCTATGGATCTCTCACCTCATTTGAATGGCAGCTCGTCGAGCACGATGACCCCGTGCTCCACTTGGGGGGGGAGAAGGTGGAAAAGGTCAAGATCCCCGACTATGCCCACCTGCTGCCCGAGGGCATCCGGGACTTCACCACCCGGTGCGTCTATGACATGGCGGAGAATGCCCACCTGAGCTTCATCCAGGGCAGCGGTCATGGCGGCAGCCATCCCCATCTGGCCCATGAGTTCGTCATGAGCCTTGTGGAGAACCGTCCGAGCTTCCCCGACCTGCACCAGTCGCTCAATTGGACCCTGGTGGGCATTCTCGCCCACGAGTCGGCGATGCGCGGTGGAGAGAAAATCCACGTGCCCAATTTCCGAGGGGTTTGAGACGAGGTCGTCGGCGGATGGTGTCCCCGGGTGATCGGTCTGGCGGTCACGGGGACGGCGCTTCCACCGGCGGCTTCCGTGTCCCTGGCCCCGGCGACCCTTGGAAGACGCTCTTGAGCGTCCGAAACGGCTGCAGAGGGGCCCGCAGAAAGGAAGGTACGTGGCGTAATTCCGCCTCCGGCCGTTCGAGGGTGCCGGTCACGTCGTATTCCATGAGCTTCGTAAAGGGGCTCAGGACCAGATTCACCAGCGGTCCCACAAGCGGCAGATCCCGCAGCGGCTCCGCCTCAAGCACCAGCCGCAGCGAGCCATCAAAGCCCACGAGCCCTTCGAGCTGGAGGCGCATCGCCGACGACAGCAGCTCCACCCGCCGGAGGTCCACCGACCGATTGGTGAGGGCGAACAACGCATTGCCTTCACGGAACCGGGCGCTGCCCAGGCCGGGGGAGACACTTTCAAAGGCCGGGGAGAACATGCCAAAGAGCGGCAGGTCCCACAGATAGCCGTTTCGGAGCTGGGCATTGCCGAAGCCCTCCCAGGGGCGGCTTTCCTGCGCATGCCCCTCCACAACCGTCACCTCACCGCTCAACTGCCCCTCCAACCGGTGGGTCTGCGTGCTCAGGTCGGACACCAGGCGGTGCAGATCCACGTCGGCAAACGACGCGTTGAACGCGAACGAGGTGTCCTCACGATTGCTGACGTCCACCGTCACCGCGGCGCTGACCACCCCGCCGCAGAAGGCCCCGGCGACGTTCGTGATGACAATCTGGTTCCCCGCCCATCGGACGGTTGCCAGCAGACGTTCAAACTCGAAGTACCACCACTGGAGCCGGGGAACGCTCGCTTCGAAGAACACGTCCCCCTGCACGTTCTCAATCACCGGGATCGAGCCCTGGATGCGCACCGAAGGCGGTTCGGCAAATTGATAGGGGGCCAGCGTTCGCGCCGTCATGGGACCGATCGCCCTGGCCAGGGAGGCGACATCAAGCGTCGAGAATCCGTTGGTCACGTGGAGGAGTCCCGCAGGGATGTCGTACCGAAGCACCTGCGCCCGCGCCCGGTTGGTCCCTTGCAACAGCTCCGTGCCGGTGAACACCATCTGCTGGTTCGTGTAGCTCAGCGCGGTGCGCAGTTCCGTGATCGGCTCCCTCCGGTAACTGGCGTTGGTGAGGGCCACCTGGAGGGTTATCCCCGTCCGCTGCGGGTCGTTCCAGTCCCCCCAAAGCTCACCGGAGACCCGCGCCGGCCCGTCCAGCTGAATCAAGGTGCGCTGGCGGTCGAGGCCCGGCGTGCGCACCCAGGGCACCAGGTCGAGCGGATTGGCCTGTCCCTCCACCCGGGCGTGCCAGGTTCCGGATCGCCAGCCGGCGGCGGCGGTGATGCGCACCTCGTCGGGCGGCCGGAACAGACGCATGTCCTCCACGCGGACCTCCTGGGGCGTCCATTCGAAGGGCACCCGAAGCTCCTGCACCGCCAGATCGCCGAGCGCCAGATTGGTGGACTGCAACACCCCGCGCGCATGCAGGGTCGGGAGCAGGTTGCGGACGAGCTCCGGGGAAAATTCCGCGGTGACCGGGACGCGGGCGCGAACGCTGAGGTCAAACCCCACCGAGGAGGACTCATGCAGTTCGACGCGGCCCATGAGGGGAGCAGCCTCCGGCGGCAGCAACGGCTCGAGGAGCCTGGGAGCGAGGGTACCGCGCAATTCAAGCCCGGCCTCGCCGCTGGACGCCTGGATCGAGCCGCTGCCCACGATCGAGCCCGCCGGAATCGTCGCCTCAAATTCGCCCAGTCGCAGGCGGCCCTCATTCCAGTCGGCCAGCAGGTGCAGGCGCTCCGCCGACGCCATCGCGCGAGTCTGCACCTGGGTGGCCGCCAGCCGGGCATGCACTCTCCAGGGGGCGATCCGGGCCCAGAATCCGGTGACCGCAGGTTGACGTTCGGATGCGACCGGCAGGGCGGATCCGCAAAGGTCCAGCAGCGTCAGGCGGGCCTCGTCGGACACCGCCTCCTCGGCGCGCAAACACCAGTCGGCCGACCGGGGGATCCACTCCCCGGGGGTGCTCCGGGCCTGCAGGGACAGTGTGAGATTGGACACCGTGACCCAGCGATTCCGGAACTCGAAGGCCGAACATTCCAGCTGGGTGACGATGCGGGCGTCAGGGGGCGGTTCGCGGCGTCCGGGTTTGCGGGCGGGATCCAGTCCTTCCGGAAGGTCAGGGGGCACATCCTGCATCGCCAGGTCGGTGTCCGCCTCCACGCGCAGGCGTTTCAGGCGCCCGAATTCCTGCGACAGTGAGTCGGCAATCAGGCTCCAACGCACCCGATCCGGCAGTGCGTTGGTGGGCACAAATTCCGCCTCGGCGCGAAACTGCAGGGCATCCAGTGCGCCCCAGCGGCTGCGCACCGCCGCCGAGTCCAGATGGACCACGCCGTGCGACCGGTCCGCCAGGCGCTGCGAGGGCTGCACGTCCAGCCGGAGCCGCAGATCGTCGAATTCACCCGCAGGACCGCGCCCTCCCCCAGCCCCGATCCGGATCTGGAGGACGGACTGACGGAGATCCCGGCCATGGACGAAGAACTGCATCTCCATCCGGGGGGGTTCCTCAAAGGACATCCGTTCGAGATGCCCCAACGCACGGGCGAGAAACGGGCTCCGGAGTCCGGTGGGCCGGGTTTCCGGACGCTGCCGCGGCCGCAGCAACTGGGCGTCGCTCACCGAGCCCATCGCTTCGAGCCGGAGCCCGTTCACCCGGGCGGTGATCCATCGTACGCGCCAGAGATCGCCGGCGGAAAAATCCAGTTCTCCGGCCAGGTCGTCCATGCGGAGCAACGCCGTCGGCATGCCTTCCGCCCCCTCCACCGCTTGAGCGGCCGAGCCTCCGGCGAAGCTGACGCCGATCAGACGCGGCGGTGACAGGGTGAGCAGCGGCCTCCAGTCGAAGCGCAATGACACCTCGCGAACCAGCAGCGGACGGCGATCCGCCTCTCCGGTCCAGTGCACGTTGACCTGCTCGGCAACGATTCCCCGCAGCGGCAGGAACCGGATGCGTCCGGATTCGAGCTCAAGCCCCTGGGCGCGGACCTGGTTTAACACGGGCTCCTTCAGAAATTCCGGAGCCCCAACGTAGGCAAGATGCAGCAGAAGGTACCCGATCAGCGCCAGGACGGCATAGCCCGTGCGGACGCCAATCCGAAGGCACCGCAGGCAAAGCCGGTACAGGCGGCGCCGATGCGGGCGGGGGCGGGGTCGCTGGGCGCCCGTGCCGGCCGGGCAGGGCTCGGAGGAATCCGTCACGGGACGTTGAAGTCACGGAGCACGTCGAGGTACAGGGCTCCGGGGAACTCGAAGAGGAAGCCGTGCTCGTCCGAGTCACACACGGCAAGCGCGAAGAGGTTGTCGAGGGGATTCCGTCCGCCAAATCGCAGGGTCAGCCGACGCATCGGAGCGCCGGGACCAAGCTCGATCTCCAGTTCATGGTTCACCTCGGGAAACTTGAGCAGTTCGAGCTGACGGTCGTCGCGCACCGGGTAGCGCGCACCCTCCATCCGGCCGATGCGGTACAGGGTCTCGTTGACCGCCTCGTCAAACAGGATGCCCGGAATGGCCGGCACGCCCTGCCAGGCACCGTCTGGTCCCCGGGTGACCGCATGGCTGCGCCCCCGCTGGCGGACAACCACCTGGACGACGTTGGTGGGATCGAAGCGCAGGAGGCGAAGCTGTGCGGCCGTGTTGGGCAGCCGCAGCACCTCGGCCAGCGGCACCGAGTACACCGGCATCTCGTCGGCCCGGCGCACAAACGCCTTGTCGAGGCCGTCCTCGGCCCCAATGGCCAGGCGGACCACTTCATTGGTGCCGGAACGGAGGCTCCACTCACGGCCGGGAGCGGCGAGTCCATACCGGGTGAGGTCGGCCGGCACGTCATCGGGGAATTCGGCGATCTCGATGAAGGACAGCTGCTCCAGAAGCTGGGACACCCGGTCGGGATCCGCGGGTTGCGGGGGATTGCCAGCCAGCCACCAGTTGGTTCCCCGCCGTTCCAGGATGATTTGATTGGTCCCGGTCATCGCAGCAAGGGCATCCACCCCGTCCAGCGGTGGCAGGAGCCTCCGGTCCCTGAAGTTGGCGACGGGCAGGCGGAGCAACGCCGCGGCCTCGGCGGGCACGAGGACGAGGTTGGTGGTGGCCAGGCGCCGGACGAATACATAGTCCGGGGCGTTGGTGGGTGACCGGCCGAACTGGAGCCGGACGAGATCGTTGCTGCCGCGTCCGACGATGAGTTCGATCTCGGCGGGCTGTAGCCCCAGCGGTCCGAGGTCGGTCAGCGGGGATTCCGCGACGAATCCCGCCACGCGAAGCCTCTGGAGGGAGCCCAGCAAGGTCTCGATCCGCGACGAGTCCGCGCGGGCCGAAAGGGGGCGGGTCAGCCGCCAGGAGTCATGCGCCGGGCTCCGCTCGGCGACGAAGCCCGGTTTGCCACGCACCTCGACCCGATCGAATGCCTCCCCCTCCAGGTCGAACAGGGAGCGGTCTCGCCAGGCGTCGGGCGTGCGCGGGACGGACGCGAGCAGGGAGTCGCTCGCGGTGAACAGGACGTCGGATCCGACCTGGTGACAGTAGAACTGGTTGCCGAACGGGGCTGGACCACCCAGCTTGAAAAAGACGGGAGGGTTCCCGGGGATCGTCTCCAGCTTCAGGGTGAGGGCGCTTTCATCGAGGCCAAACGCCGTGAGACCATTGGTGGCGCCGCTGTCCGCGATCCGGGACAATGGGATCATGGTGCGCGGCCTCATGCCTTCAAGGGCCTCGAGGAATGCGTCCACGGAAGAACTCTGGGCGCGATACGTCACGGGAAGGACCATCTGCCAGCCGCTGGCGGTCCGTTCGACGCGGAGCACAAGATTGGACCGGGCCAGTTCGACGGCGGTCACTTCCGAACCGACCACCGGCACAAACCCGTCCCCCCCCACGCCGGAGCCGTGTCCGGAGCGCGATCCGGACAGGTACAGGTAGCCGCCGAGGACCGCGGCGGACAGAAACAGGATCCAGGTGGTGCGGGCGTTCATCAGTCGGCTTCAGCTGCGGCGGCGGAGCCAGACCATCCCCCCAAGCAGCAACACGCCGCCGGGCAGGGCTCCCAGGAGCACCCAGCGCAGGCGTCGCATTTGCGGTTCCGTGAACTGGAGCCGGTATTCCCGGATGGGTCTGGGGCCGATGGCCATGGATTGCGGGCGATCCAGCAGCCAGCTCACGGCCAGGGAGGCAAAGTCCCGGTTGTTTGCAGTTTCGAACGGCTTCCCGAGGGATTCGTTGGCAAACATGGTGGAGTCTCCGATGACGACGAGCCGGGCGGCACTGCGGCCGGCGGCGATCCCGGAAACCCCGCCCTGTTCGGCCGCCACGGCCATCGGCACCGGCTTGCCCCTGAAGTCACGGGCCGGATCAAACCCCGCCTGGCCGCCCTGGATCCGTGAACGCGTGAACCCTGCATCGCTGGTCCAGACCAGCACCTCGGCCCGTGGGGCGTCGGCCGGGAGCCGATCCGGGGGCATCGGACCCACAATGCGCGGCAGGGGCAGGTACAGCGCCCCGTGGTCCCGCCGCAACGGCAGGACCAGTGGATGCATCCCAAAATTGCGGGCGATGACGTCCAGCTTGGTGTAGGTGGTGAACTGTTCGTCCCCGGCATAGCCTGGCGGAGCCGCAACGCCCCAGCGCTGCAGCAGCCCTTCGAGTCCCGTGCCCTTTTCCACGGAATACGGATGCAGCAGTGCCAGCAGCCGCCCCCCGCGCTGGAGGAAGGCGTCCAGCTTGGTGATCTCGCCGGGCAACAGCGGGCTGGTGGGGCCGGCGATGATGAGGAGCTGGACGTCCGCCGGAATCTCGTTGGTGGCGGCGCCGAGGTGGACCAGCTCAACGCTGAGATTTTTCTCGCCGGTCAGCAGTTCGAGAAACCGGGAATAACCCATCAGGGGCTCCTGGCTGTCGGGCGGATGCTCGCCATGGCCCATGAGGTAGCCCGCCTTCACCGGTTCCCCTTCCTGGACGGCCGCCAGGGCACTGGTGAAGTGGTATTCCCCGGTGAAGCCCGAGCGTCGGATCTCGCGGTCCTCCCCCGCCATCAATGCCCGGGTGTCGTCGGCATTGTACACCGACAACTGGCCCGCCGTGACCACCCGGGTGCGCCCGGACCCGCCATCGAACACCACGACATTTCCCGCGTCGGCCCCCAGCTTGTAGCGGCTCTTCAGAAGCTGGGCCGACCCGGGATTTCGGAGATAATCCACGACCTCGACCCGCAGGTGGGGGGTGCGCGCGGCGTACTCGCGCAGGAGGCCGTCCACGTGGGTGAAGAGGTCGTCCGCGGGATTGAAGATCACGGTCACCTTGACGGTGTTGGTCAGGGACTCGAGCAGCTGCACGGTCAGCGGGGACAACGCGGTGCCGCGGGCGGCGCGCACATCGAAACGCCACACGTGGCGCGTGACGGCGACGAAGTTCATCATGGCCACCAGGGCCAGCAGGGAGGCCACCGCCACGACGACGCTCACGCCGATCCGGAACCGGCGGCCGGGCTCAAAGCTGGGACGGGAATCGGTCTCGTGCATCGGGCGCGGGCTCACTTCCAACGGCGTCCCTCAACGACGCGCTGGGTTAGGAACAGGAACAGAACGGTCATCGTCACGCAAAAGACCACATGGCGGGAGTCGAGAACACCCCGTGCAAAATCCTCCATCTGCCGCACCAGCGACACCTGCTCGAGCGCACGACCCAGCCCCCCCCTGAGGCCGTCGGCCGCCGGCGGACGAATCCCGGCCATCCAGAGCGCGATGCCCATGAGGAACGCCGTCATGGCGGCGATGATCTGGCTTCGGGTGAGGGACGAGGCGAACAGCCCGAGCGCCAGATACACGGACCCCACGAGGGTGACTCCAACGAACGCCACCGACGTCACCAGGGGATCGAGCACCAGCACCTCCCCGGTCACCCGGCGCAGGGCCAGCAGCACCCCCAGGAGTGGCAGCCAGGTCAGCAGGTAGAACACCAGCGCGCCCGCAAACTTCGCGAGCACCACCTCCCATTCGCCCACCGGAGTCGTCATCAGCGCCTCATAGGTCCCCGTGGACCGCTCCGCCGCAAAGGTCCGCATCGTGATCACCGGCGTGACCACCAGCAGGATGACCCAGAAGTAGGTGCTTTGATAAAACAGCTCCGCCAGCGGGGCGTCGGTCGGCCGGTTGTTGAGCCATCCGATGAGGTCCATCACCGCCAGACCGGTCAACCAGAGGGAGGCGGCGATCACCACGTAGCCGGTCAGCGACTTGAAGGTCGCGCCGAGTTCGCGCCGCACGAGGGTGAGAAAGACGCGCATCACCGGGGGTTGCGGAGGTCGGCGGGTGCCCGGGCGGGCAGGTCGCGCGTGCCCCCGGTCATTCCGCCTCCTTCCGGCTGCGGGTGAGGTGAACGAAAATCTCCTCGAGCGAATGATGGCGCCGGGTCAACTCCCGCAGCGGCCAGTCGTTCGCCCGGACCAGCTCATACACCATCGGACGCAGGTCCACACCGGCCCGCGGGGACAGCGTCAGGCGCTGGTACGGGCCGTCCATGGGCTCAACTGCCGCGTGCAGGACGTCGGGCAGATCCCGCACCGCGTCCTGAAGCACCGCCGCCGGGACGGCCACCTCGGCGACCACGCCGCCATCCAGACTGAGGCGCCGCTCCAGGTTGGCGGCGGTGTCGGCGGCGATGATCTCGCCGCGGTTGAGAATGAGGACCCGTGAACAGGTGACCTCGACCTCGCTCAGAATGTGCGTGGACAGCAGCACGGTGTGCCGTTGCGCCAGATCCTTGATGAGGGCGCGCACGGCGCGGATCTGGTGCGGATCCAGGCCGATGGTCGGCTCGTCCAAGATGATCAGGTCCGGTTCGTGGACCAGGGCGTCGGCAAGACCCACCCGCTGGCGGTACCCCTTGGACAGCTGCCCGATGATCCGCTGCTGCACCTCGGCAAGCCCGCACTGCTCCAGAACGGTGTCCACACGACCCCGACTGCGGCGCCATCCGAGCCCCTTCAGGCGCGCGCGGAACTTCAGGTACTCCCGCACCCGCATGTCGAGGTGCAGCGGATTATTCTCCGGCATGTAGCCGATCCGGCGGCGGACTTCGTCGGGCTGGTGGAACACGTCAAACCCGGCAACCCGGGCCGTGCCGCTGGTACCGGGGAGGTACGAGGCGAGGATGCGCATCGTTGTGGACTTGCCGGCGCCGTTCGGCCCGAGGAAGCCCACCACCTCCCCTCGCGTCACGGTGAATGAGATGCCATTCACCGCGGTGCGCCCGGGGTAGCGTTTGGTGAGGCCCTTCACCTCGATCATGGGCGGTGGCTCCATCGTGCGATGGGGTGAATCCTATGCACCGGGCAGGAGGGGTCCCAAGGGGAAAGCGGCGGATTCACCGGACCCGCACCTTCACCTCGCCCTCGGATCGTCGCAGGTACTGGCCCAACGCCTCTTCAATGATGACGGCCAGGCGGATCTCCTCGCCGCGGGGCTTGCCGTGCGTCTGACGCGCCAGTTGAACCAGCGTTTCCGTGGGGTGTCCGTCGGCCGCGGTGATGAGGTGGCCGGGACGCAGCCTTGCCCCGGCGGCCGGCCCGCCCCGCTCCACGAGGTCAATCACCAGGCCGCCGCCGCGCGCCACGCGGACCGAGAGGCCGAGACGTTTCCGGAGCAGGTCGTTGTTGAAGAACGCCCGCTCGTCGAGCAGCCGCAGGCTCAAGGTCCGGACCTCCGGACCACGCCGGATGTGCACGGCAATGTCCTGCCGGTCGCCGGCCCGGCTGATCTCCTCGTTGAACGCAATCAGGGAGTCGAGCCAGCGCCCGTTGAGACGCAGCACCTCGTCCCCCCGGCGCAATCCCGCCGCTGCCGCCGGGCTGCCGGGCTGGACCGACTGCACCACCAGCGGGCGCGCCGCTCCATTGAGCCGGCCTCCGAACCAGTACCCGCCGATGGACTCCCCCGACAGCATCTCGCCGAGCGCCTCGTGAATCTGGCGGACCGGAATGGCGAACCCGATCCCCTGTCCGTAGCTGGGATTGAACACCGCCACGTTCAGCCCGATGAGTTCCCCGCGCAGATTGATCAGGGGTCCGCCGGAGTTGCCCGGATTGACGGCCGCATCGGTCTGCAGCCAGTCGGCGATGTTGAGCGTTTCGCCCTCGGGAACCAGGCCCGCAGGGCGTCGGGACTTGGAGCTCAGGATGCCCCGCGAGACGGATCCACCGAGTCCGAACGGGTTCCCCAGGGCCAGCACGGTTTCACCGAGCAACAGATCGTCATTCGCCGCGAACCGCACCGCCCGAAATTTTCGGGGTGTCGCCGGCCTGAGCTTGAGCACCGCCACGTCCTTGGATCGGGAAAGAACCACGCGCTCGGCACGGATGGACTCGGAACCCTCCGTATCAAAGAACTGCACCCAGATGTCGTCGGCATTGGCCACCACATGCGTGTTGGTCAGCACATAGCCGTCCTCATCAATGACCACGCCCGAGCCGCGGCTGTAGCTGGCCTGGGGCTGGCGCTCCTGACGGAAGAACTGACGGACCATCCGCTCGTAGGGATCCTCCGCGTCCACCCAGGTGCGCGTCGCGATGTTCACCACGCTGGGCAGCACCGCCTCGACCGCCATCACCGTTGCATCCCGGCGCACATCGCCCCCGCTGGCGTCCGGTGGTGCAAACTCCGGAGCCGCGGCGCCCCACGCTGTGGAGCCCGCGATGGCCCCTCCCAAAATCAGGGGAGCGATGCGAAAAATCATCTTCACAATACATTGCATTGGAACATGATAAAGGATATCAGGGCTTGGGGGGACCTTGAAGGCCCCCCCCGCTGCGCCTTGACATAGCGCAGGCATGTCTGGAAATCCACCGGGCATGCTGGCGGAAAGCCCCGGAAACTCCTACGCCGTCGCGAGAGCCGCCCACGCGGGCGATCGCGGGCTGCGGGAGGACACCGTCCCGCCGGAGCGGTGGATGCAGCAGATCTGGAGGCACCAGCGGATTCATCGGGACCGGTTGCGAACTCTGGACGGTCCTCCGGTCCGGGTCCTTCATCCCGGCTATTGGAACCGGGAGCCAGGCCCGGATTTTCGGGACGCCGTGATTCAGGTGGGTGACGCGCCTGCCGTCCGCGGGGATGTCGAGGTGGACCGCGACGTCTCCGGCTGGCGGACCCATCAGCACGCCGGGAACCCCGCCTACGGCCGGGTGGTGTTGCACGTGGTCTGGTCCGCGCCGCGCCGGACGGTTCTGTCGCCGGTGCTGGCGCTGCTGCCGCATCTGGATGCCCCGCTTGCCGAACTGGCTGAATGGCTTGAAACACGGGCTCCGGCGCTCGTGCCGGAGAATCTCCCCGGGCTTTGCGCCGGTCCCTTGCGCGATCTGGATCCGGCAGACGTGCGGGTGCTGATTCACGAGGCGGCCCGGGTGCGGTTGCGCGACCGGGCGGGGGGATTTCGGATCCGGGCACGCCATGCGGGTTGGGACCAGGCGCTCTGGGAGGGTCTGCTGGTGGCACTCGGATACAAGCACAACGGCTGGCCGATGCGGCGGTTGGCCGAACTGGTTCCCGTGGGACCGCACTCCGATCCCCATCCGGGGGATCCCAGGGAACTCTGGGAGGCCCGGCTGCTCGGTCTCTCCGGGCTGCTGCCGGCAGAACTTCCGCGAGGGGCCGGCCGGGTTGAGGTGCGCCGGCTCTGGGACCTGTGGTGGCGGGAGCGCGATGCCTGGGAAGGCCGCATCGTTCCGCGATTCGCATGGCGGCTCGGCGGGGTGCGTCCCGCCAATCATCCGCTGCGCCGGATGATCGTTGCTGCCCGATGGCGCGCCGGGGATCTCCTGGGTCCGGCCTTGGAGCAATGGCTGGAGCGTCCGGCCTCTCCACGGGGATTCCCCCGCGAACTCCGGCGCCTGCTGACCCCGCCCCCGGTGCCCGGGGACTTCTGGAGCCGCCATTTGACTCTGGGATCCGGGCGGATTTCCGGATCGGCGCCGCTCCTGGGGGCTTCCCGGATCTCCGAACTGGCGCTGAACGTCGTGCTCCCGTGGTTGTATGCCCGCACGCAGGACCGAAACCGGGATGATCTCGCCAGGGAGGCCGTCCGGCGGTTCTTCCTGTGGCCCGGGGCCGGGGACAACGCCGGACTCCGGTTGGCGCGGGAACGTTTGTTCGGCGGGGCGCGGCGACGGGGACTGGAGTCCGGCGCGGCCCAGCAGGGCCTCCATCAGATTTTGCAGGACTTTTGCCAACGGGCGGGTCCGCTCTGCGGGGCCTGCCGGTTCCCTGGGTGGGTCCGCCAACGGAACCCGGCGCCTCCGCCTCCGGGCGCCCCCACATCCATGAAATCGCTTGATTGACAACAGTTGGGCGACTGCCCAGCTTCGCTCGAACACGGTCGCCTCGGTAGCTCAATGGCAGAGCAGCTGACTCTTAATCAGTTGGTTCCAGGTTCAAGTCCTGGCCGGGGCACCACCCAATCCAATTACTCATGAATCCCGCATCGCACGGCCACAGGATTCCGCTCGTCGGGGCCGCCCTTCTCGTGGGGGTCACCACCGCTTCTGCGGCGGTGGTCTTCGACAACACGTTGAACGTTCAGCCGGGCTTTGGCGCACAGATCACCCGGGAGTATGGCGACGAGATCGCCTTGGCGGGCACCGACCGGTACGTGACGGATCTGGTCTTCCGTTACAGCGGTGATTTTTCGCCGGTCGTCCCTGCGGCCCAGGCGGTGGTACGGATCTATGCCAACGACGGCCTCAGCGCCCTTCCGGGCCAGGACACGGCTCCCCGGCCCGGCACCCTCCTTTGGGAAAGCAGCCTCCTGAGCCTTGCTCCGGGCGAGCAGACGGTGGTCCTGGCGCCAAACGTTCTCGTTCCGGACACCATCACATGGTCCATCCAGTTCCTCGGACTGAGCGGTGCGGAGGGGGATCGGGCCGCGCTGTCGCTCGCCGATGCACCCACGATTGGCGGCGAACTGCTGGGGGGTGTGATCGGGAGTTACAATGACTACTGGGTCAAGCTGGATCCCAACGACCCTGAATCGTGGGCCCTTCGCCAGATCAACGGCGGCGAGACACCGGCGAATTTTTACGCCCAGGTCACTGCGGTTCCCGAGCCCTCAGTCCTCGCGCTCGCGGTGCTCGGTTTCGGAGGACTCGCATACCTGCAACGTCGCCGGATCTTCGGTTGACGTCTTCGGCCGCCGACGGAGCATGCGCCGATGGCTCCCGGCACTGCCGCACCGACGCCGTCCCTGGGAAAGCTCCGGGTCCTGATCGTCGAGGACTCGGAGTTTGACGCCCGCATTCTCGTCACCTTGCTGCGCACCGGCGGATGGGACGTTCACAGCCGTCGCGTGGATGCTGCCGCCTCGTTGCGGGAGGCACTGGGTGGCGCGCCATGGGATTTGATCCTGTGCGATCACACCATGCCGGGTTTCAGCGCCCCCGAAGCGCTGGAGCTGCTGAAATCCACCGGTCTCGACATCCCGTTCATCATCATCTCGGCCGGGATCGAGGAGGGCGTGGCCATTTCGGCGATGAAGGCCGGTGCGCACGACTTCCTGATGAAGGGGTCGCTGGGGCGCCTGGTTCCGGCGGTGCAGCGGGAGCTTCGGGAGGCCCAGGTGCGCGCCGCCCGACGGGCCGCCGAGGCCACCCTCCGGGAGAGCGAACTCCGCTACCGGTCGGTCTGGGAAAATTCCACGGATGCCGTCCTGCTCCTGGATCTCTCCGGGGTGATCCGGTTTGCCAACCCGGCGGTGTCCGGCGTCTTCGGATGGGACCCCGCGCACTTGGTGGGTCAGACGCTCGACGTGCTGCAACCGCCGGATCTGCCGCCGGGCGAGTGGCTGCAGACGTTCCGTGCGGCCGGACGCGCCAAATCGGATGAGGCGCTGGGACGCCGCCGCGACGGTTCGGTGGTGGAAATTGACCTCGCAGTGACCGGCATGCAGATGGGGGACCAGCAATGGATTGTCTCCATCTTTCGTGACGTGACGGAACGCCGGCAGGCCAACCGGGAACTGCGTCACAGTCGGGAGGAGTTTGCCGCCGCCCGCGAGGTCCAGCAGCGGCTCTTCCCCAAGTCGGCGCCGAAACTGCCCGGATTCGACATCGCCGGCGTCTCGCATCCGGCGGTGGCCACCGGGGGCGATTACTTCGACTACCTGTCGCTGTCGGATGAGGCGCTCGGCATTGTGGTCGCCGACGTCAGCGGCCACGGGTTGGGCCCCTCACTCCTGATGGCCGAGGCGCGTGCGTACCTGCGTCCGGTGGCGCGCCGACCCGGGAGCACCGATGCGATCCTCAACCGCACCCAGGAACTTCTGGCCGAGGATTTGGGGAGCGAACGGTATATGACCATGCTGCTGGTCCGGTTGGATGCCGGGAGCCGCACCCTGACGTACACCAATGCCGGACACCCGGCCGGTCAGGTGCTCGACGCGCAGGGGCGGGTCAAGACCGTGTTGCGGCGGTCCGGACGCCCATTGGGCCGGCAGGGGACCACTCCGTACCCGCCGCCGGAAAGCGTGCCGTTGTCCTCCGGTGACATCCTGCTGCTGCTCACCGACGGGATTGATGAAGCGATGAGCCCTGCGGAGGACGTGTTTGGCGTCGAGCGCGCGCTGGAGGTGGTGCGACAGAACCGGGATCGCCCGGCGGCGGAACTGGTCGAGGCGATTTGTGACGCGGCGCGGGCGTTCAGTTCACCGGAACCGCAGGCGGACGATCTGACCGTTGTCGTGGTCAAGGTGCTGTAGCCATCCTGACCGGACTGCTGGCGGCAACGGGACCTCGTCGGGCTTCCTCCGGGATCTCACGCCGTCAGCAGCGGGGCCAGGTTCGAGTTCCCGTCAGCAAGTGAACGGAGGCGGGGTTCGATCTCGAGACTGCGACGGACCAGCCGGCGGGCTTCGTCCGGATTGCCCAGCAGGGACTCATAGCAGGCGAGGTGAAAGTTCCACAGGCCGTTCTGCCGTGCGCCGTCGGGGGCCGCCAGCAGCGCGGCGCGGGCCTCGGTGATCCGGTTCTGCTCATACAGGCAGCATCCCCAGGCGATGAACCGCTCGGCGCAAGCCCCGTCCTGCCGGCAGAGGATTTCATAGGTCGCCCCGGCCTCCTCCCAACGCCCAAGTTGCTGCAGGAGCACCGCACGCAGTTCCAGGGTTTCCGTGCGATGACGGTCCGCTTCGGCGAGGGCATCCAGTTCCCGGAGCGCCTCCACGGGAAGTCCGAGTTCCAGCCAGCCAAGGGCGGCGTCGAGGGAACGGGTGAGTCGCGTCAATGGCACCGTGGATCATCGTGCCATGGATTCCCCGGGCGACAACCGCTCATCCCGACCGGGAGCCCGGACCCGTCCCATCAGGCAGCTGCCGCGCGCCCCAGCTTGGCCCGGAGCGCCGGCACGACATTGTCGGGCACAAACGGGGAAACATCCCCGCCCAGCCGGGCGATCTCCTTGATCAACCGCGAGCTGACAAACGTGTAGGTGTCCTTGGGGGTGAGAAACAAGGTTTCCACCCGCTCGTCCAGCTTCCGGTTCATCAGCGCGAGCTGAAACTCAAATTCGAAGTCGCTGACCGCCCGCAAACCTCGCAGGACGGCGCATGCGCCCTGCCGGACGACGTAGCTGACCAACAGCCCGTCAAAGCGGTCGGCCGTGACGTTGGGCAGGTCCCGGACGGCATCCCGGACGATCCCATAACGCTCCTCCAGGTTGAACAGCGGTCGTTTGCCCTCGTTCGCCGCGACGGCAACCACCACCCGGTCGAAGATCTGCGCGGCGCGCCGGACGACATCCAGGTGGCCGTTGTGCAGCGGGTCAAAGCTTCCGGGGTAGATCACCGTCCGCATCGGTTGCCGACACTAGCCATGGGCCACCGCCGGCTTCGATGCAAATTTCCGGCGCCCAAAGTCGCCCAAAGGATTGCGGGACACCCCGACCCTGCGGGACGCTCAGGACCACTGTGGTGCGCACGCCGTGCCGGCGGAGCACCGTGATGCCGCAGGCCTCCATGAAGCCCTCCCTTCTGCTCGTCTCATGCGTCGCGGCGCTGGTCCTTCCATGGATTGCATCCGGCGCCTCGCCGTCGCGCCCGAACATCCTGCTGCTCTTTGCCGACGATCAGCGCGCGGACACCATCGCCGCCTGGGGCAACCCCGCGATTGACACCCCGAATCTCGACCGGCTGGCGGAACGCGGTTTCAGCTTCCGTCGGAACTACTGTTTCGGATCCAACAGCGGGGCGGTCTGCGTCCCCAGCCGGGCCATGCTGATGAGCGGACGCACCTGGCTGGACGTACCCGCGGATCTCGCGGGGATTCCCCTCCTGCCCGGGCGTCTGCGGGAGGCCGGGTATGTGACCTTCGCCACGGGCAAGTGGCACAACGGCGAGGCGTCCCTCTGCCGGGCGTTTCCCGACGCCCGGTCCGTGTTCCTTGGGGGCATGGATGATCACACGCGGACGCCCGTGGCTGATGTTCGCGGCGGGGTGGTGGGCCCGGTGCGCACCGCATCGCGGTTTTCCAGCGAGGAGTTCGCCGAGGCGGCGATCGGATTTCTCAAGGAGGCCCCTGCGGATCGGCCCTATTTCGCCTACGTGGCGTTCACCGCGCCGCACGACCCGCGAAATCCCCCAGTGGCGCACCGGGAGCGTTACTACCGCCGCCCGCCGCCGCTCCCGGAAAACTTCCTGTCCGTTCATCCCTTTGACCAGGGGTTTATTCGGGATCTGCGCGACGAAAACCTGGCCGCGTTCCCCCGGACCCGCGAAGTCCTCCAGCAGCAGTTGTGCGAGTACTACGGCCTGATCACTCATCTGGATGAGCAGGTGGGCCGCATCCTGGAGGCACTGGCCGCGACGCCGCAGGCAACCAACACGGTGATCGTCTACGCCGCGGACCACGGGCTCGCCCTGGGCAGCCACGGACTCCTGGGCAAGCAAAGCGTCTACGAGCACAGCATGCGCTGCCCGCTCATCGTTGCCGGCCCCGGGATCCCGGCCGGCGGCTCGACCCAGGCGTTCACCTACCTGTTTGACCTGTTCCCGACCCTTCTCGACCTCGCGGAGGCCCCGCCGCTGCCGGGGTTGGCGGGGGAGAGTCTGCGTCCACTCTGGGCCGGCAGTCGGGCAAAGCTTCGGGACTCGGTGTTTCTGCCCTTCACCGACCAGATGCGCGCGGTGCGCGACGAACGCTGGAAGTTGATCGTGTACCCGCAGATCGGGCGGCAGCAGTTGTTCGATCTGCAGTCCGACCCCCACGAACTGCACGATCGCTCGTCCGACCCGGCACAATCGGTCCACCTCGGGCGCCTCACCGCGCTGTTGCGCACCTGGCAGGAACGCACCGGGGACCGGCAGCCCCTGGAGGTGGAGCATCCCGGCTCCGGCGTGGTGGATCTCGACGGCTATGTGCGCCGCCCCGACCGGTGGCAGCCGGCCTGGATCGTCGAGAAGTATTTCTAGGGCCGGAGGCCCTTCCCCCGTCACCGTTCCGGAGCGGCAATGGCCCCCACCTGCCGCCCCAGCCAGTAGCCCAGCAGGTATTCGTCGCCTGGAAAATCGGTTTGCCCGTCGCCGGCATCGAGGATGAAGGGTTGGGTGTTGATGCGGGCAACGAGCCGTTCGCCGGGTGGCAGCAACCCGGCCAGTTCGCGCCCCATGAAATTGGGCTCCAGGGTCCGGACGTCGTGCCGGTGGGAATTGCGCACCGGCCAGTTGATGGTGTCGAGGGGAGTGCCGCGCAGGGTCCACACCGCACCGGCGGGATCGTAATCCGTGCCGCCGCACGCGGCGTAAATGAAGTTCCAGATCGGATACCGCTCCGGACGCTCGATCTCCCAGTGGTCGCGGACGGCCCCGAGGTACGCGGCGCGCAGCTCCGGGGTGAATGCGAAACGGCACAGAACCCAGTAGGTGAAGAAGGCGAGCTCGTCGTCGCTGTGATTCCACTCATCGCCCATCTCGTTCCCCTCATGCACGTAGCCGTGGGTGGGCGCGATGTCCCGCATGGAGGACAGGATGTTTGTCAGGTAGCCATGGTTTGCGAACAGCGCCTCCGCACGATCGCGATACCGCGGGTCCCCGGTCATCGCATGCGCCAGCTGCAGGACCGCCGTGATCTGCGCACTGTTCAGGCGCCGGTCGTGGATCGAGTGCGGAAACCAGTTCAGATACTCCGGGTTCCAACGTCCCCAGAGGGTCGGCCGGCCGTCCACATCCACGTAGTACAGGTCGTGTTCCAGGATGTGGTCCACAATCCGGACGTAGTTGGTTGCCACCCGTGCGCGCTCGTCGGCATTGGTGGCCACCCATGTCCACATCACGGCATGGGCGAAGGTCTGCGAGCACACCTCGTCGCTGCTGGTGTGACCTTTCCAATCCCAGGCGGGATCCTCCGCCTCGCGCCACCGGTCGGGATCGGAGAACTTGAACCCGCGCCGCTCGATCGTGCGCGCCGAGAAACCGGGAACGGTGGACAGCTCCTGCAACCGCTCCAAGGCCCCGAAGGATTCCCATGCCTCGTGCCGCACCGCCTCTTCGCGGGTCACGGCATACTGTGCGGCCAGAGCTCCGAGGTAATAGCTGGTCCAGCCGCCGTCGTTGTCGGTGTCCACCATCTCGCTCGTCAGCAGGTTTCCAGGCTCGAGCAGACGACGCTCCCCGGTCATCCCGTACCGAAGGTTGCGCGAACGGATCTTGCGGTGAAACCAGTCGGCCTTGGACGCCATCGTCGTGCGCGGATAGGCGATTGCGCCAAGACCCGAGGACGTGAGGATCCACACCGTTTCATCCGGCGCGATGGCCAGGCTCACGACGTCATCACCCGGAATCCAACGCGGGCCGTCATAGTACCGATGTTCCGGGGCAGGAATGCCGGGCGCCGATGGAATGGCGTAGGGCGAGCCATCACCCGCGCGCTTGAAGATCGCCCCCCGGGTGGTGCCGGACCACACGCCACCGGTCACCGGCGCCACCGCCTGCACCTCGGGCCAGGGCATCGGAGGTTCCGGCGTGGTGCCCAGGGTGACTCCGGTTTCGGCATCCATGCGGATGAGGCCGTCGCGGCGTCCCACCCACAGGAATGCGGGCCCTGCCGGGGCCTGCCCGAAACTCGCGGCTGTGGCCGGCCCCCGGGGCGAATAATCTCCCGAGGTCATCGCCAGCCAGAGGGTGCCGTCGGCAATCAAGGCAGGGCGCCCGGGACCGGGATGGGGAATGACCTGGATGTCCCGGGCTCGCGCCAGGGGTGCCGGCAGTTCACGATCGCTGAACCCCGGGCCCGACACCCTGCCGGGTCCGCTCAACCAGACCTCGCCTCCGGAGCCGACCGCGATTCGGTCATAGCTTCCCCGTTCCACGGCACCGCCCGGCCGCCCGTTCCGCCCGTTGGAAAGCCAGGCGTCGTCAAACAGGTAGTAGAGATCCCCGGACGGCGACACCGTGAGGTCGCGGGCGATGCGCCCCGCGAGCGGGCGATAACTGCGGTCGAGCGCCAGCACCCCGTCAAACACCCGCGCCACACCGCGGTCGGTCAGCACGTACACGACCCCTTCCTTGTCCACACACACCTTGCGATGGACGGCGTCCATCAGCTCCGGCTGGGTGCGGATCCGGACCGCGACATCCTGGGCAAAGGGTTCGTCGGGAATGGGCGTGGCCGACCCGATCGTGGAGACGACGAGGGCCAGCACACCGGACCATGGACGGAGCAACCTGCACATGTCGGGGCCATGGAACCAGCCGCTTCGGCAACGCGAAAGGTCCCGTGTTCGGGAATGTCGGGACCGCGTCCGATTCGCGGATCACCGGGCTGCAGGACGCCAGGTGAGGGCGGCGGCGATCAGGAGGAGGAGCAGGCTGTAGGCCCCGAGCACCTGCGTCAGCAGCCGATACGCCGCCACCGGTTCGAGGGTGAGCAGGTGGGAGCGAATTCCGGTCAAGGTTCCGAGGTAGGCCGCGACGATGGCGATCAGCCACCCAACGATCCAGAAACGTCCGCGGGCCAGCTGATTGGCCACCAGGACGTTTGCGAGCGCGAATGCGACCATGGCTGAAGTGTGCCAGGGAACCACCGGAGCGGCGGCCAGCGCCGCGGGATTCGTGAAGTAGACGATTCTCAAGGGAAGCTGCGGGAACACGCTCACGAAGGCCACCGCAAGCGTCCCAAGCAGGAGGGTCCCCAGGAACGCCAGGGTGAGGGCATCGGTTGGCAGGCGCCCGGCGACGCTGCGGGCGATCTTGGGGAACATGACCACGGCCAGTTGCCCGGTGAACTGCACGAGGGCGAACCCGATCATGGCCGCAGGAATGTACCCCTCACCCATGCGGAAATGACTCGCAAGCGGCCCGGGAATTGTCGCCTGCAGGTACGGGACATCCACATTGGCCAGAATCAGCAGCGCGCCGGCGCCTGCCGTGAAGGGCAGTGCGTTCCCCAGCCACCGCCGCCAGTCCACCGGGGCGCCGGGATGGCACCACACGTCGCGGGTCCGCCACGCGCCCAGGGCCGTGGTCAGCAGCATGCCGAGCAGGACGGCAACCAGCGCTCCGGCCGCCCCGCAATGCAGCAGGTGGAGGGCGGCGAGGATCAGCAGCAGGCGCAGCAGCCCGTCGAGGATCGCCAGCCAGCCGAGGGTTGCGAAATCCTGACGCCCCTGAAGCAATCCCCGCAGGACCGGCAGGAGGAGCCCCATCAGACCGACGCCCAGGGTGGGCCACAGCACCCGGCTGTCCCCCAAACGCCACAGTGCGGTGAGTGCGTCGCGTCCGATCACCGCGGCCAGCAACAGGGCGGCCCAGAAGATCACGATGCCCCCGAGGACGGCTCGTGTCGTGGTCGCCAACCGGGCGCGGGCCTCCGGGGTGATGGCGATGGCTGATTGCTGGGCAAAGGTCACCTGGAGGCCCGCGCTGGGTATGCCCAGCAGGAGGAACAGCCGCAACATGGTGCCGAAGACCTCGTATTCCGCCGCACGGCCGCGGCCGAACACCGGGTGGACGGCGGTCAAGAACACGCCGCCCAACACCGTGGCCACACCCAGCCATGCACTCTGCCGGAAAAAGCCGGCCCGGGAATCGCTCATCACGCGCCCCGGGAATACCGGAGGCCACGCCGCCGCGCCAGAAGGCATCCCCGTCTCCGGGTCCCCCGGGACCCGACGCCAAATCCGAGCCGGCCGTCGGCGGTCCGCAAAATCCGGGGCTCGACTTGAGGGTGGCCTGAAGGGCAGGAAGGCGGTCGTCATGCGAAGTCTGCTTGTGCTCACCCTCTGCTTCCTGGGTGCCGTCCCGGGTGGCCGTTCGCAGGAAAACCCAGGGCCCGACGCGCCCCGCCGTCCCAATGTCGTCCTCATCTTTACCGACGACCACGGGGTCGGCGATGTGTCCGTCTACGGGGCTTCGGACCTGCGCACGCCCCATCTCGATCGTTTGGCGTCGGAGGGAATGCGGTTCACCACCATGCGGGCAAACGCCACGGTCTGTTCGCCTTCGCGGGCGGCGCTCCTCACGGGCCGGTTTCCGGACCGGGTGGGCGTACCCGGGGTGATCCGGACGGACCCCGCGGATTCCTGGGGTCATCTGGATCCCACCGTGCCCACCCTGGCAGACGAACTGCGCCGTGCCGGATATCACACGGCGCTGGTGGGGAAATGGCATCTCGGCCTCGACGCGCCCAACACCCCCAACGAACGCGGCTTCGACTTCTTTCACGGTTTCCTGGGCGATATGATGGACAGCTACACCAACCACCTGCGGCACGGTCGGAACTACCTCCGTCGCGACACCGAGGTCATTTCTCCGTCAGGCCATGCGACCGAACTGTTCACGGAATGGGCCATCAATCATCTCCAGTCCCGTGCCACCCGTCCGGAGCACCCCTTCTTTCTGTTGCTGGCCTACAATGCGCCTCATTTCCCCATCGAACCCCCGACCTCATGGCTCGACAGGGTGCGGACGCGGGAGCCCGGGCTGGAGGAGCGACGGGCGCGGAACGTCGCCTTTGTCGAGCACCTTGACGACGCGATTGGACGCGTGCTTCGGGCCCTCAAAGACACCGGCCTGGAGGCGGATACCCTGGTCGTTTTCACCGCCGATAACGGCGGGTCCCTGCCGCATGGCCAGAGCAACCACCCGTGGCGCGACGGCAAGCAGAGCCACTACGACGGCGGGCTGCGGGTGCCGTTCATCGCGCGCTGGCCGGGTGTGATCGCCCCGGGATCCCTGAGCGACCATGCCGGGCTGGTTTTCGACCTCTTTCCCACCTTCCTTGAACTGGCGGAAGTGCGCCCGGCCGAGGACCTCGATGCCGTGAGTCTCCTGCCCGTGTTCCGCGGCCGTCGGACCGCCGAACCGCGCGAGCTCTACTTTGTCCGGCGCGAGGGGGGGCCCACCTACGGTGGGAAGAGCTACGAGGCGATCGTTCGCGGTGATTGGAAGCTCTTGCAGAACGCCCCGTACCAGCCGCTGGAATTATACCACCTGAGGGACGACCCGCAGGAACGAACCAACCTGATCGCCACCCGACCGGAGGTGGTGCGGGAACTCGGCCCCGCCCTGCGCCGGCATATTCAACGCGGCGGCGCGACCCCCTGGCAGCAGCGCGCTCCCTGAAGCCGCTTCGAAGGCCGCGAATGGTCCGCGAGCCGCCGGCAGGAACCACATCCTGGCGTTCGAGTCGCTTTCCGTGGAATGGTGGTCCGATCGCCAGGTCAATTGACGGCAACGAAAGGACTCCTGGATTGGCGATCCAATCCGCGGTGCCGGCCGCGCTGGAGCCGCCTTCGTGCAAATTCGCCATCAATCGGTGAGATTCTGACCATGAATCAGCACTACATTCAGGATTCCGTCCGCCGTGCCATGGCCGACACCCCGGTGGTACTGCTGAACGGCGCGCGTCAGACCGGCAAGATCACCTTGGCGCAGGCCGTGGCTGCCGGCATGGAGATCCTCCCGCTCTACCCATTCTCAGCGGGTGAACCGGCGGGGGGGCCGAAGGGTTCCTGCCCTGGCTCTTTGCGGGCACCGTCGTCGGATCGAAACCACCGTCGGCGAACGGCACCATCGCGCCGTTCGGCGACCAGCTATGGCTCGTGCCGTTGCCTGCACTGTGGGCGCTGTGAACACGCGATTTGTCTGAAGTTCCGGTGGTCCGGGCTTGGATGGGCCCCGTTCCAATGAGGTCCGGGCGAAGGCCCGGCGGTTTCCGGGGAGGAGGCCCTCCGTCGCTTTGTGCCCCGGGGCGTGAAGTCCTCTCTTCCGCGTTTCCATTCCGGAGCCTTCCAGTACGCTGGCGGCATGGTGCACGTCGGGATTGGTTATGATGTCCATCCGCTGGTGGAGGGACGTCGCCTGGTGCTGGGCGGGGTGGAAATCCCCCATGCACGCGGGCTGCTCGGTCACTCCGATGCCGACGTCCTCATGCACGCGATCACCGACGCCATCCTTGGGGCGATCGGTGAGGTGGACATCGGCCACCTGTTCCCCGACACCGACCCCTCCTGGAAGGATGCCCCCAGCCGGCTGTTCCTCGAAGAGGCGGCGCGGCGCGTGCAGGCCCGCGGCGGAAGGATCGTCAATGTGGACGCCTCCCTCGCCGCGGAGCGTCCAAAGATTTTTCCCCACCTGGAGCCGATGAAGCGCAATGTCGCTGAAGCACTCGGCCTGGACGTGCGACGGATCGGCGTGAAGGCGACGACCAATGAACGCCTCGGGTTTGTCGGGCGTGAAGAGGGCATCGCCGCCATGGCCGTGGCTGCCGTGGACCTCCCCGAATAGGCTCCACGGCTGCACGCGTTCCCATGGGTGCCAAATCCGAAATCGGTTGGACGACCCCGGGCGAGGACGGCGTCAAGCGGCATGTCTTCGCCAGCAAGGTGGGCCGGGAGTGGCGGTTTTATCAGCGTCCACGCCGCAAGGGACGCGATGTGGAGTGGGAGGAACTGCCGCATCCGCCCCTCGCGGACTGGCTGGAGCTTCTCGACGCCCTGGAACGAAGGACCGCCCGGGACCTGCATCCCCCGGAGCATGTGAAACAGTTGCGGCAGTCCATCCGCGACCGCTTCCCGGAGCATCGCTTCCCTTGAGGCGTGTGCGGGCCCCGGTCGTTCATCCCGCCGTCGGCAGGGTGTAGTAGAAGGTGGCCCCGCGGCCTGGCGCACTCTCCGCTCGGACTTCTCCGCCGTGGCTCTGGATGATGTGCTTCACGATGCTCAGCCCCAGGCCGGTTCCGCCCTGTTCCCGCGACCGGGCGCGATCCACCCGGTAAAAGCGTTCGAAGACCCGCTCGATGGACTCGGCGGGAATTCCCGGGCCGTCGTCCGCGACCCACCCCTCAATCCGGCCGGCGTCCACCTGGCGTCCCCCGAGCCGGACCTGCCCTCCCGGTCGCCCGTACTTGATGGCATTATCGGCCAGGTTGAAGAGCACCTGCTGCAGGCGGTCTCCATCTGCACGCACCGAAAGGCCTTCCGGCACCTCGTTGCGCATTTGAATGTTCCGGTCCGTCGCCCGCGCTGCGAGATCGCGGGTGACGGCGTCCACCTGGTCCCGCAGATCCAGGGTCTGCTGGTTCAACGCCACCGAGCCGGACTCCAGCTGCGAAATCGCCAGCAGGTCGTCTATCAGGAACGTGAGCCGGTCCGCATGCTTCTCGATGGTCTGCAGGAAGCGGGTCGCCACGGCCGGATCATCCTTCGCCCCGTCGAGCAGCGTCTCCACATAGCCCTTAATGAGGGACAACGGCGTCCGCAGCTCATGGCTGACGTTGGCGACGAACTCCTTTCGAACGCTCTCGAGCTGCTTGATCCGGGTGAGGTCGTGGAAGACCAGGATGGTGCCGGCGTGGGTGCGGTCGGGATCGCGCACGCTGGCCGCGTTGACCTGAAGCACCCGGCCGTTGTTGCCGGGAAGCTGCAGTTCAAATCCGGTGACCCGTTCCTCGCGGACGGCGCGCTCGGCGAGGTCCTGCAGTTCATGCAGCCGCAGGGCCTCGATGAGCGTGAGTCCCCTGACCTCACGGGGCAGCTGGAAGAGCTGGCCCAGGGTGGGGTTGACGAACTGGACGCGCCCCTCGTTGTCGAGGATCAGCAGGCCTTCGACCATGCTGTTGAATACCGCCTGCTGACGGGTCTGTTCCTCGGCGAGTTCCGATTCTCGGGCGCGACGGCGTTCGTCGAGCTCGCGCTGGAGGCCGGAGAGAGCCCGCCGGTCCGCTGCCGACCGCCGCCAGAACCACCAGGCCGCGATCGCGCAGCCCGCCAGACCGAGCCACGGAATCAGGGAGGCCATCCGGATCGAACCAACCGGTTCCCGGTCAGTTTTCGATGAAGCGGTAACCGACCCCGCGAACCGTGTCGAGATACCGGCACGCCGCCCCAAGCTTTTCCCGGAGCCGGCGCATGTGGGTGTCCACCGTCCGGGTATCAATGATGTTGTCGTATTCCCAGACGTCGCGCAGGAGCTGTTCCCGCGACTGCACCCGTCCACGACGCAGGGCCAGCACGGTCAGCAGCTTGAATTCGGTGGCCGTGAGATCAATCCGCCTGCGGGCCACCGTCACCAGATGCCGGGGCACGTCAATGAAGAGGTCACCCACGGAGAACTGGTCGGGCTTTTCGTCGCCGACGTTCCGGCGGCGGAGCAGATTCTTTACCCGGAGGACGAGCTCCCGCGGGCTGAAGGGCTTCGTGACGTAGTCGTCGGCGCCGAGTTCCAACCCGAGGACCCGGTCAATCTCGGCCGCCTTCGCCGTGAGCATGATGATCGGGATGCCTGCCGTTGCGGGATCGCGCCGGAGCATCTTGCATACCTCCAGGCCGTCCACCTCCGGCAGCATCAGATCCAGGAGGAGGAGGTCCGGCACGTGCTGACGCGCCTTCTTCAGGGCATCGCCACCGTCGTCGGCCGTCACCACCTCATAGCCCGCGGCCTTGAGGTTGAAGCTCACCAGCTCCAGCGCATCCGGCTCGTCGTCCACCACCAGAATCTTCGACATTCTGCGTGTCGTCCTAGGCATGGCGGAAGGCTACGCAACGGCGGCCCGGTTACAAGACGGTGACATCGGCCGTGCTGTGCGCCGGAACCGGGGGGCCAGGGTCGCCTTCAATCCTGAGGTGGATCAAGCAACAGGCTCCCCGGAGGGGACGGGGGCTGGCGGCAGCGTGTCGCTCCCACGCCGTCGGGCGCACGGTTTCCACTCCCACGCCGCGGCCGACCCGATACGCTCCGCGCCCACGGACATGGAAACCACCTCGTTCTCGTTCCCCACCCCCACGCGGTTCGGCCCCGGTGTGCTGGGGGAACTGCCCGCCCAACTGGCCCGCCTGGGCGTCTCCCGCCCGCTCGTCGTCACCGACCCAGGCCTGGCCGCCACCGAGGCCTTCCAGTCCCTGGTCACTGCGCTCGGGGCCGGGGAACGGGACCGATCCTGGTTTGTCTTTGCCGGGGTCCATCCGAATCCAATTGAGGACGACGTCCGCCAGCCCGCGGCACTGTTCCTGGAGCACGGGTGCGACGGGGTCATCGCCATCGGGGGGGGCAGCGCCCTCGATGCCGGCAAGGCGGCGCGACTCCTGGCACGTCGTCCGGGGTTTGACCTGACGCGGTTCTACGAGGAGCCCGACTGGTCCGGACTGGCACCCTTCGTCGCCATTCCCACGACGGCGGGGACCGGCAGCGAGGTGGGACGCAGTTCGGTCATCACCCTCGCCGCCACGCGACGCAAGGCCGTCCTCTTCCATCCGGAACTCCTCGCGCGGCTCGTATTGTTGGACCCGGAGCTGACCACCGGCCTGCCGCCGAAGCTGACCGCCGCCACCGGCGCCGATGCCCTCACCCATTGCATCGAAAGCTTCACCTGCCCCGCCTTTCATCCGATGTGCGACGGCATCGCGCTGGAAGGCATCCGGCTCATTGTGGACGCACTCCCGCGGGCGATGCGGGACGGGCGGGACCTCGACGCCCGGGGGCGGATGCTGGTGGCTGCGGCGATGGGGGCGGTCGCCTTTCAAAAGGACCTGGGCGCCACCCACTCGCTGGCGCACCCATTGTCCAGTCTCTGCGGGCTGCATCACGGACTTGCCAACGCCCTCTGCCTCGTCGCGGTCATGAACTTCAATGCGCAACGGCGTCCGGGCCTGTACCGCCGGGTCGGACTTGCCTGCGGCCTCGACGTGGTGCGCTGTGCCGATGGTGAAGCCGACTGCGAAACCATCGGGTTTGTGGACCGCTTCCTCGCAGAACTCGGATTGCGGTCCCGGCTGCGGGAGCATGGCGTGCGTGAAGACCAGCTCGATGCGCTGACGGCCCAGGCGTGGGAGGATCCGTGTCACCGGACCAATGCGGTGCCGGTCACCGCCGCCGACCTCCGGGCCCTGTACGCGTCGCTGCTGTAGTGTCGCGCGCGGACCGGTCGCGCGATGATCAGGGCGTGACGAGCACGCGGAAGAAATAGCTGAGCCGCGGGTCCAGGGCGGGCAGCGACACCGATGCCGGCTCGCCGGTGCCCCGGATGGGGAGGCCGATCGTGGACCATTCGTCCGGACGCGTTCCGGCTTCCAGGACATACTGGCGCCCGGCCTTGGTCGGCCAGGCAAAGCGCAACGTCCCGTTGGACTGGATTTCCGGGGAGCCCAGCCGGAAAACATCCGCAACATCCCGCGGATTGGTGCCGGCCAGCCATTCGACGCGGTCACTCGTGCCGTCGCCGTCCGAATCGTCTTCTCCCGTAAACCCCGGCGCCACCACGCCGAAGTGTGTCCACTCCCACAGATCGCTGATCCCGTTGTTGTTCGCATCGGGAAACGTGTAATGACCGCTGAACGTCAGTGGCGCCCCGGAGCCCAGGTCTCCCGACCGGGGCGCCGGCGTCTCGTAATGGAGCACCGGATCCCAGGTGATCTGGTAATTGCCCGGCGGCAGGTTGGTGCTGAAGGCAAGACCGGCTCCCGTGACGGATGCCGGTCCCACCAGATGGAACACGGCCTGGGAGATGTTGTTCGTCACGGTCACCCGCGTTTCGGGGACCACGTTCAGGGTCACCGACACGTCGTCCAGCATCCACCCCAGACGTGGGCCGGGAGTGAACGCAAACATCTGATAGTTGAAGCGCACGCGGATCACCTTCCCGAGGTACCGCGACAGGTCCACCTCGACCTCCTCCCATCCGAGGGAGAACTCGTCACCCACGGCGTACAGCGCAGTCCAGGTGCCGCCGTCGTTGTCGGTGACCGCCACCTGGGCCGCCTCCAGCACAAAGTCGCCGAAGGGGTCGTCCTCCGTGCCGCCGCTCACGGAGAAGTCATAATACTGCCAGAAGCGCAGCGTGGCCCGGTTGCCACCGATCAGGCTGATCGCCGGGGAGATGAGGTCCGAACTGGCCAGGTCCACATTGGCCCCGCGCAGATTGGTGGCCCAGATGCGCGTGCCGGTGTGGGCCAGCACCCCCTGAACGTTCCGGGGTTCGCCGAACTGCCAGCCGCTCAGGTTGAACCCGTCGCCGCCGATCGGGTCATCGTCCTCATCCGGAAAGCCCAACCCCAGTCCCAGGTCGTCATTGATCACGATCCAGCCGGGCTGGAGCACGTCGAAGGGGTCGGTCCAGGGCGCTGCGAGCGGACGGAGGGTGTGGACGGTGTAGAACTGACCCGCCGTGCCGTCGGTGGTCACGTTGCCGGCGGCGTCGCGGCTCACCACCTGGAAGTAGTAGGTGCGATCCGGCAACAGGCCCGACAGTCGGACTTCATGCTGCAGCGACAGCTCGGCATTGTAGGCGCTGCGGGTCAGGAAGGAGACGTCCCCCCCCGATTCCCCGTAGCGCACAAGCGCGTCGGTCGGCTTGTCCGTGAGCCAGGAAACGTAGGCCTCATTGTACGCGGGCTCGGTCTCCACCCCGTCAATCACCGCGGGCACCGTGTCCACCGACGCCCGCGAAAGAGCCAGCGCATTCGCCGCGTCGGTATAGGAGGCTTCCAGCACATCGCCGTGGCGGGCGTCCAGCCGGTCGGGCCCCGGCGTTGCCCCCGGCTCCTGAAGGGTCAACCGCCCCCGGAACACCCCGCGTCGCACGCCCTCCGCCAGCTCCAGCGTCAGGCGGGAGGCCCCATTGGATACCGTCGCATTCACGATCCCGGCTCCGGCCCGATCACTGTCAATCACCTCGACCACGACGCTGGACGGCACGGTGTAGGCGCCCTGGTCGAAGGCCACCGCACCGCCCGGCGACAATTCCGGGGACAGGAACCGCAATGCATTGGCGAGCAGCGTCGGCCGATTGTTGGGAGCGGGGGCATCCAACGGCACGGCTTCAAACGGGAACGCGTAGAAGACCACCCGGCCGAGGGTGCTGTCCTGCCCGGTCCTCGGATACCGCAGCCCCACAACGCGCTGGTCCTCCTGCAGGAACACCGGGGCGGCATCGGGAAGCGGATTGATGTGATCCGTCACATCCGTCCAGCCATCCAGGCCGTTGAGCGCAAACAGCAGGTCCACCAGGAAGCCGCCGGGAAACGCGGCGTAGTCCAGGACGGTGCGGAGGCCGGCACCTGCGATGTCCCCGGGCACGGACTCAATCGCCACCGCCCCCCGGTCCACCTGGAAGCCCTCCACATGCAGCACCTCCCGGATGAACTCCTGATCATTCACCTCCTGCAGGCGGGTCAGCAGATCGTGCGAAACCACGAACAGCGAGCCGCCGGATGCGAGGTAGGTGCGCACCGCAGCGGTCATGCCCGGGACGGGGCCCGTGCCCTCCTCCGGACGCCAGATGACCACCCGGTAGGGGCGCAGTTCCTCCGCTGTGGGGCCTCGATTCTCGACGCTGGTGTCCCAGACTTCGTAGTCCACATGCAGGGCGTCCAGAGCGCTGGTCCAGTAGTCCATGCCCGGGTAGGGGGATTCGGCGAGCAGGTCAAAGAGGGTTTCCGGCGAGTACACCAGCAGCGCTGCCGACGGCTCGGGGGCAACGAAGCGCAGGAAGACGCCGCCATTGTTGTTCGTGGTCGTGTTGCCGGCCCGGTCGGTGGCGGCGACGTAGAAGAAGTTGGTGGTCCCGGGTTCCAACGGGGGCAGGTTGACCCGCGGCCTCAGGCGAAACGCGGGATCCGACACCATATTCGTCACCGCATTAATGGTGCCGAACCAGACACGGGAACTGGCGGGCTCGCTGTTGTTCCACTGGATGCGGACGCGTCCGAACTCCCGTACCGCCGTCACATCGGAGATCACCGGCGGACGGGCATCCACCTGCGCCACGGCCCTGCGGTCGCCCGGCGGGCTGGCATCGCGGTACACGGCGATCAACTGATCCCCATCGGCGACGGAGATCCTCGGATCATTTCCTGCAGGCGGGTCAGGGGTGAGATCCACGGTGCCCAGGAAGTTGCCCCCGGTGCCGACGCGGTTGAGTTGCACGCTCTGGCCCGCCGGCTCGGTGGTGCTCGTGACGGTGACCTGCACGGACGATTCGTCGGCGAGATCCCGGTCCACCAGGCGCAGTGTGGCGGTGGCGGGGGCCCGGTAGGCCTCGCGATCCCAGGAGATCACCCCCTCGCCCGGACCGGGAAGCTGCCCCGAGATCACCAGCACGAAATCCTGCTCGGGCTCCCCGGTGGTTCGGCGGCGGATGTCCTGGACAACGTTGTGAGCCCGCACGCGGATGATCCACTCGCCCGCCGGGGGCTCGGAGAGATGCACCGCCTCGACATTGTTGAGACGGTCCGCCGCAAAGGTGTTGGCCACGCTTTCACCGTCGGCAAACGCATTGCCGCGATACAGATCCCCATTCGGAGCCTCGACCTCCAGATCAAGGTCATTGACCAGCGCGGGGATGGCCGCGGGCAGGGCCGGCACATCGGTGTAGACCAGGGTCACCTTGAACAGGTCACCGGATCCCACCACCACACGCCGCTCGAACACCTGATCGGTGACCAGTCCTGCATCCTGCTCGATGAACTCGAAGCGCCGGTCGGAATCAATGAGCGTCACCAGATCCATGCGCCCCCATCCCTCGTCGTGGTTGGGCACCGGATCGGTGTCCCCCACCACGATGCCGCCCCCGCCATCATCCGGATCGCCCCCGAAGAATCCGCCACCGTCGGGAATCACCGCCGTGCCCATGTCCTCGGCGGAATTGATCAGCATCGCCTTGACCAAGGCCGGAGACGGGCGCACGCCGCGAGTCGCCTCGTACCAGTGGATCGCGACCGCGGCGCCGCCCGAAACATGGGGGCCGGACTGCGAGGTCCCCCCCTGGTACAGGTAGTACTCGCTGATCGGACCCCAGGCATTGTTGTCGTTTGCGAATAGCGAACGCAGGGATGCGATCCAGGTTCCCGGGGCAACGAGGTCGGGCTTGATCCGCCCGTCCGCGGTCGGGCCGCGGGAGGAGAAATCTGCCATGACCTCCTGCCCTTCGCCGTACAGGGGGAACTCGAATCGGTTGTTTTGTGTCGCCCCGGTCGCGATCACGTTCTTGGCGAGGGCTGGAGACAGGATCGTCTGCCGTGCCGGTCCTGAATTGCCGGCGCTGAATTCCAGCACGTATTGCTGGTCACCGGGGAAGTCCGGGTCGGCGTCCCGCACCAGCGCATCAAACTCCGCCGCCGTCAGGTCGTACTGGCCGCCGGAGTAATCGCCCCAGGAGTTCGAGCCGACGTACGCGCCCACCGAAACGGCGTCCTGCACCATCCGGGTGAAGCTGGGCGGTGGACGGTAGTTGCCCGCACCGTCAAAGATCCGCTGCCCCACCAGCCGGGCCCCCGGCGCCACTCCCAGGCCATACAAGTAGCCGTCGTCGTCCACCTCCCCGGTCGCCCCGTTGCCCAGGACAATCCCGGCGCAATGCGTGCCATGGCTGTGCTCGTCGGAGGCATCCAGCAGGTTGTCGTACGAAAACAGGGCCACCAGCCGTCCGTCGAGGTCCGGGTGGAGCACCTCGGGATCCCCGGAATCAATGCCCGAATCCGCCACCGCCACCACGACGTCCCGCCCGTCGAAGCCCAATCGGTGCACGTGGGCCAGGCCGCCCGGGGTGCGGACATCGCCCGCGACCACCTCCGTGGACACCGCATCCACCAGTTGCATGCGGGGTGCCGGCTCGATCCAAAGGACGGCCGAGGACTGGGCCAGCACGCGCAACTGGGCGAGGTTCAGCGAACCCTCGTAGGTCATTCCCATGCCCAGCACCGCCCGCCGGCGCGCCCCCTGCAGGTGGCGAAAGACCAGCGCCAGGTCCTCACCGCCCAGGCCCGCCCGGGTCAGCAGGCGGACCGGCAGCCTCCCAACCACCTGCGCCCCAAAAAGGTCCGCGAGGCGCGGATCCATCTTGTGTCGCGGTTCATACGGACCCACCCACCGGATCGCGGGGTCCGCGCGCAGCGACGAAACACGGACCTGCTCCAGCAACGCGACAAAGGCATCGTCGGGAACGTAATGCAGAAGTTCGACGCCGCGACCTTGCAGATCCCGCCGGGCCGCCTCGTCGGGAACCCGCTGGAACTGGATCAGGTAGAGGCCCCGGACCGGCTCCTCGTCGGGTGCCGGAACCGTTGCCCGCGCCGCCACCGGACGCGGCGGGGTGGGGATGAGCTCGGTCCGCAACCGGATGTAGCGCATGTCCTGCGCCGCCAGCGTCAGGCCAAAACACAGCGCCAACGCCACCCGTTGGAACCTTCGGAACACCCATCCACACTAGCGAGAGTCGTGCCGGTCGCCAAACTGCGAGCCCCAATTGCGGACCCTCCAGGTTCCGGGTTGAGCCGCGGACGGCCACGGTCCAGAATGTTCGTGACATGAACGCGCCCCCCCCGGACCAGCTCCGCGAATTGTTTCGAATGCAACGGGCGCTCAACGAGCGGATTGGCGTCTTCACCGATCAGATGGACGAAGCGGCCCGGACCCAGTGGATTCTCAACTACACCCGGGCGATGACGCAGGAGCTGGCCGAACTCACCGACAGTGTTCCGTGGAAATGGTGGGCGAAGTACCAGAAGTTCGACGAACAGAACGCCCGGGTGGAGGTCGTGGACCTGCTGCACTTCCTCATTTCCCTGGCACAGGTGCTTGGAATGAGTGCGGACGATGTCTTCGCGGCGTACGTGAAGAAGAACGAGGTCAACCTGCGCCGCCAGGAGACCGGCTATGCCGCCAAGGATCACGCCGACTCGCGGCATATCTGAACGGGTCGCCTCGGGGCGCGGCGCCCGGGTGCCCTTGGTAACCGGCACCGGCGGTGCGCCACCTGAGGCGCTGCGACGGGAGCTCCGCAGCGTGCTGATCCCGGCCTCCAGAATCCGGAGCCGCGTGGGCGAACTCGGGCGCCGGATCTCTGCCGACTACGCGGGGCGCGAGCTGGTCGTGGTCGGGCTGATGAACGGCACGGTGGTGTTTCTCTCCGACCTGATCCGGCAAATCCGGCTGCCCCTGAGTCTCGAATTCCTGCGCGCCACCAGCTACCGGGATTCCACGCGGCCGGGCCTGCTGACGATCACCCGAACCCCGCCGGTGGAACTGGGCGGAAGGCATGTGCTGGTGGTGGACGACATCCTCGACACCGGGCGGACTCTCGACACGGTCCTCCGGCGTCTGCGCCGTCTCGGCCCTGCGAGCCTGCGCACCTGTGTGCTGCTGGACAAACCGGAGCGTCGGGAGCGGCCGGCGATCGCCGACTATGTTGGATTCCGGATTCCCGATGTGTTTGTCGTGGGCTACGGCCTCGATCTGGCCGGGAGGCACCGCAATCTCCCCTACGTCGCCATCGCCATTCCACCTTCCGGATCGGGAGGGCGGGTCTGATCCGGCGACCACCGGGTCTGGCCGGATCCGGTGTGGGGCTCGGGAGGCGGCCTTACGGCACGAGGACAAACTTGTGCAGATGGCCGAACTGGCTCCACTCCGTCACGATGAGGTTGCCGTCGCGGTCTATCGAGGCGCCGTGCGGCGAGTTGCTGATGCCGTCCCGCCATTGGTCTGGCGGCAGGCCGAAATTGGCGCGCTGCAACTCATCGGGATTGTCGCCAACCTGGGCGACGATGGCTCCGGTCTTGTCCAGCACCGTCACGCGTCCCTGCAGTTCAGGCACCACCGCAAGGTCGCCGCGGATGTGCACGGCGGCGGGCATTCTGAGGTCTTTCTGGAGGACCTTGACGAAGTTGCCATCGAGGTCCCAGTGCTCGACGCGGTTGTTGTTGCGATTGCAGACGAACAGCAGCGGCCGGCCCGTGCGCGTATCGAGGGCGATGCCGTGGCAGGTGTTGAATTGGCCCTCCGCGGCGCCCGCACCCCCGAACGCCTTGACGAACTTTCGATCCGGGTCGAACCGGAGCACATGGTTGGACCCGTACCCGTCGGCGACGAAGATCGAACCATCGGGGGCCACGGTGACGGCGCATGGATTGAAACCCTTCTCGTCCGTGTAAAGCCCCGACTCCGCCGGGAACGGAATGGACCATTCCTTGCTGCCATCCATCCGCAGCTTGACGACCTCGTGATCGCCCGGACGCGCACCATAGATGAATTCGACGCCGTTCTCCTCGCGCACTTCCAGTCCGTGGATGCGCATCGGCCCGATGGTCTTGAGGAATTTCCCTGCCGGCGTGAAGACCACGATCCCGCGCGGGGTGTCCGTGGTGACGTAGAGGTTGCCGGCCTTGTCCTCCACCACGCCGCCGTGAGTGGGGCCGAGCAACTTGCCGCCGGGATTCTCCTCAAAGAATCCGGGTACGACGGAGAACTTCAGTTCTGCGGCGGACGTCGCGGTGGCCGTGAGGACGAGGGCCGACAGGCCCAGCAGGATGGAGGCGGTGCGATTCATGGAAGGAGGCGTGTCTGGGACCGATCCGAGCAGTTCCACGCCGGTTCCGCAATCGCGCCGGGGGCCGTTCTACGTTGGTCTGCGCGGTGCGTCGCGGCCGGTTCAATCGCCGCGGACCCGCCAATAGCGGGCCTCCGGACCGGGCGCCGCGTTGATCAACAACTCCACCGGGGTGTCCATGCCCAACCCAAGCAGGCGCTGCAGCTCCTCCCAGGCTCCCAACACCGTCGCCTCCTCGACAACGACGGGCTTCAACAGCCCCGCCCGGATCTCCAGAACGATCCGCCCATCCGCGCGCGGCGCCTGAATGCCCAGCACGATCCATTCCGGCACGACAATCCGGAAGGCCCCCCGCACGCTCAATGCACCGTCCAACAGGAGGACCGTCACCTCATTGGTCGAAGGCGCCGCGACCAGAGGCGGGGTCCAGCGCAGTAGTCCCTCCCGCTCCACGGTCAATCCGGTCGGCCCCGACACCAGGGCGAAGGTCAGCGGTTGCGGCGGCAGATCAGCATCCCGGCCCGTCAGCAGCCATTCGAACGGCTCGCCGGCCGCCGCCACCTGATCTGGCACCGGATCCAGCACCGGGGGCTCATTCACCTCCCGCACCGTGATCACGATCCGCTGGTCCGCCGACTGCGGTGGGTCGCCGTCGTCGGTCACCCGCACTTCCGCAATGACCGTCCCCGGTCCGTCGGCCTCGCCCGTCTGCCAGCGAAGCTCCCCCGACGGCGTCACCGTCATGCCCTCAGGACCGCTGACCAGGGAAAACACCAGCGCCTGCAGTGGCAGGTCGGGATCGCCTGCCGTGAGCGTGAGGCTCACCAGCGCTCCCTCGTCCACCTCGATCGCAGGAACCGGTGCCATCGCCGGGGGCTGGTTCACCTCCCGAACCGTGATCCGGAAGCGTCCCACCGTCGTCAGCGGCGGCATGCCGTCGTCCGTCACCGCCACATCCACCACCACCTCCGACGGCCCGTCCGCCTCGCCGGGGGTCCAGGTCAGGATTCCACCCGGGCCCACGGTCAGCCCCGCAGGTCCGGCCGCCAGGGAGAACGTCAGTGCCTGCCGCGGGAGATCCGGATCCGAGGCGCCCAGCACCAGGATCAGCGGACTGCCTTCGTCCATCGCAAAATCGTCCACCGGATCCAGGAGCGGCGGCCGGTTGACCTCGCGCACCGTGATCTGAAAGGTGTTGGTTGCTGACAGCGGGGGTCCGCCGTCGTCGTCAACCGCGACGGTCACGGACACTTCCGACGGTCCGTCCGCCTCCCCAGGGGTCCAATGCAGCGTACCTTCCGAACTCACCAGCAGGCCGTCCGGACCGCTCACCAGCCGGAAGGTCAACGCCTGAGGCGGCAAATCCGGGTCGTCCGCTTCCAGATTCCACTCCAACGGCGTCTCCTCATCCACGGCAAGGTCGGGCATCGCGGACCAAACGGGCGGCTGGTTGACCTCCTTGACCACGATCTGATACGCGGCGATGACGGTCACCGGCGGCACCCCATCGTCCCGAACCCGGACCTCCACCACATTGGTGGAGGGCCCCTGTGCCTCCGCCGGGGTCCAGGTCAACACGCCCTCTGCGTTGACTGACGCGCCCGCGGGACCCCGCAACACCTCAAAATCCAGCACCTGCGGTGGCAGGTCCGGATCATTGGCATCGAGCGCCAGCGTCAGGGTTTCCCCCTCCGCCACCTCGTGCCGGGTGATGACGCTCAACCGCAGGTTGTCCAAATGAACGTTCCCCACCGAGTTGGCCGTCCGGCCCGCCAGCACAAAACGGCCGGGACCCGGCACAAAACCCGTCTCCACGTCTTCCAATACAGGAACCCCCTTCCACCAGGCCGAGAAGCGCCCCTCCGCGTTCAGCTCCAGCACCAGCGGCTGCCACGACAGCGTCGCCCACGCGGCCGGCCAGAGCGGATTGCCGCCTCCTGCCCAGTACGCTGCGTCGCGCGGACCGGTCTGCAGGCTGGTGGCGTCCGCCGGTTCCCCGTTCCGGGTCGGGATTGCCACCTTCACCACCGTGACGTTATCCACCCGCACAATCAGTCCCTCCACATCGTCGGTGTCCCCGTCGGCTCCCGGGTAGGTGTTGCCCGCCCAGGTATCAAAGGACACCGCAAGACCCGTCCGCGTGCCGGTCTCAGCGCAGCATCCCCCGGCGTAACCCGGCTGATCCCACGGATCCATCAGCACCGGATCACCCTCCCGGGCGAAACTGAAGCTGATGCCGTCCGCCATGCGTTCCTCCGGGCCATTGCCCGCGCGCACGTCACACGACATCCGGAACCCGGCGATCACCGCTTCGGTGTGCGGCACCGGGGGCAACACCAGGGCGGTGTACTCATTGGTCCGCGAATAGGTGAGACCGAGGAACCCGCCCGGGTTCCCGCCGATGACCACCCAGGCGGCATTGTTGGTGCCAACCACTGTGGCGACGCCGACGGGATCCGACCCGAAGTCCATCACCAGACGCGACGACACCGTCGGCGCCCGGTTGACTTCGCGGACGACGACCCCGAACGACACCGTCGCCGAGGCCGGCGGATCCCCATCGTCAGTCACCCGCAGCACCACTTCGTTCGTGGACGGCCCCAGCGCCTCGGTAGGCGTCCAAATCAGTGCTTGTGCCGGCGTCAGCACCATCCCATCCGGACCCGACACCAGCTCCAGCGAGAGCGTCTGTTGCGGAAGGTCGGGATCCGAGACACGGATGCCGATGCCCAGCGTCGCGCCCTCATTCAGTTCGAACCGATCGAACGGCGCAACCGGACCCCGTTCGGGATACTCGATCAGGTAAGGCTGACGGGTTGCGCCCGGCGCATCGTTCCACCCTCCAGCTGCAAGGATATCGAGATGGTTTTCGACGAACCCGAGGTAGTTGTTTGGCTCGGAAGGTGCCCACGCTTCAAAAGACCAAGGCTCTCCGGTGATCCAAATCCATCCGCCCCTTGGCTCGGGTCCCTCCGCGAGTTGATATCCTCCGATCCAGGTCGATCGCCCATAGGCCTGCCAGACGGATTTGCCAGCCTCCCACTCGGCCGCGCTGGCAAACGTCGCCAGATGCCCGCCCCGCGCCTCCGCATCCGTCTTCGCCTGCTCCCAAGTAAGCGCTCCTTCCACCAACTCAAACCGCGCCGCGTCGGCGAGCAACGTCCACCCGTCAAACACCGGGGCGAACCCCTCCGACAGGACGACGACCTTGAACGCCGTGGTGGCCGAGAGTGGCGGCACGCCGTTGTCAGTGACCCGAACGACGACCTCGTTGGTCGGTTGGCCCGGTCCGCCGGATGGATTCCACTCGATCACGCCGGTCGGCGACACCGTCAGACCCGTCGGTCCAACGACCACGTCAAACGCCAGTTCTTGCGCCGGCAGGTCGGAATCCGAGGCCTGCAACTGGACAGAAAGCAGCCCTCCATGCGGGACGAAGGCATCCGGAACCGGCCCCAGCACCGGAGCGGAGTTCACTTCAAGAACAGTCACTTCGAAGGACTGCTCTGCGGAGCGTCCGTCACCATCGAACACGCGAACTCGCACTGGATATGCGCCGGGTCCCTGTGATTCCTCGGGGCGCCAGTACAGAACTCTTTCCGCTGTGAGGTACATCCCGGGCGGACCTTCCGAGAGCACCAAGCCCACGGTTTCCAACACATCCGTGGAATGCCCTGGTTGCATGGGAATCTCCAACAGACTCAGCTCGTCAACGGTCCGGTCACCGATCGGTGCCAACGACGGACCCGGCGAAAGCTCGCTGAAGGTTGCCGTCACCCGTCGGTCGGCGCTCATCGCAAGAGACAGTGGATTCTCCGTACCCGCCGCATCCGCAGACCACCCGGAAAACGTCCATCCCGCCCACGGCAAAGCCTCTAGCCGGACGCTCTCGGAGGGGTCGAAGCCCATCCGGGCCGGTGTCGAATCCACAACGCCCCCGCCAACGGTCTCAACCATCAGCGCATTTCGTCCGGCCTCCAACGGGACGAAGAAGCCCGTGATGGATGGACTGGGATTGGTCACGGTGAGCACCCAACCGATCTTCGATTGTCCGGACCATTGGGCATCCCAAAGTCCGAGGTAGTTCCCCGTCTCCGGGCGCGGAGTCACATGCACGCGTGTCCCGTAGCGATACCATTCGGACTGGGGTTCCAAGGCCACATGCCCGGCACCCACGCTGTTTGCCGTCACCTGGGTCCCAAAGCGCGCCACCAATGTCATCGGCCGGGTCACCGTGAACGAGATCGTTGGCTCCGCGCTGACCACATCCCCAATCCATCCCAGGAAGGTCCACCCCGGAAGCGGCTCTGCTGTCAGGGTCGCCGGTGATCCTTCGGGATAGATTCCTGATCCAAAAACGGAGCCACCTCCAGAATGCACTGTCACAAGGTGCTCTGGAATTTCGCGAAATATTGCCCGCACACTCTGCGAGGAGTTCATCAGCAGTCTGCCGATCGGGTCTGTTCCTTCAAGATCGCCGGCCCATCGATCAAACCGCCACCCTGCTCCCGGGATTGCACGAACAAATACCGTCTCGCCACGTTCGTAGTACTCAATTGAAGATCCTGCAGCATTCCTCGGTGGTGTCGTGTAAACTACTCCGTTTCCCTCAACAGATGAAAATACCGAAAATGGTCTGGGAATCCGTTCAAATATCGCACGAATCGTGCGACCACGATCAATTCTAATTACTTCTGATTGGTTAGTGCTTCCAGCTAAATCACCTTCCCATCGAACAAATCGCGAGAATCTATCAGCGATTGCATCAACTCGAACTTCATCTCCGGAAGAATAATCTGATGAGTCTGGCGTTCTCAAAATACGCCGGTAGAAGCTCTCATTCTGAACGATTCCATCAACTTCGAGATGACATTCCAATTTCAACCGTTCAGGCAACGGATTCCGTGAGACAATAAGTCTTGTAGGTCCGGATCTTGCAACTTCCCCAGAGTTTAAATCAAGGGCGAGTAGACTCACCACCACATCATTAGTTAGTATCGACGGAACTTGATACTCCGGAGATTCGAAGGAAGGGTCGGATCCGTCCAATGTGTAAAATATGCGCCCATCCTGGAATCCGGAAATCAATTCTATGCGAGCTCCAACTTGAAATTCACTATCCTCAATTACTGAAACTTGATTCACAAGAATTGCAGGCGTCGCGTTCGGCACCACATCAACATAATAACTGCATTTTGTGCTGCCGAATGGGTTTTCCATTTCAACGGAATAGCTCCCGCGGTGCTTCACCTCGACACTATTGATTTCCAGAACTCGATTTGTCTCTCCATAAAGCTGGATGTCATTAAAATACCATTGCTGCGACAACAGGCCAGGGCCGTATGCATTGCTGTCAAGTGTTAAATGATCTCCAACAATATAGCGCGACCGGCTAGATATGATATTGCATGAGGGTGGAAATCGTCCATCGACTTGGCTTCCGGAATTTCGCGAATTTTGTCGAACTAGTGGCCACGGTGAATTCGCTGGACCTTGACTTGAGGTGCGCAGGCACAAAACAGAAGTAGACGTACCTACCAAGAGATCACCGCCAAGCCCGAGCATTGGCGATGACGGCCGTAGTTCCGGAAGCCGATACTCCCACAATACTGCTCCCGTTCTCGATGAGCACGCAATGACACTACAGAGCGATCCAAAATGTCCAGCGCTTATCTCCGAGGTGATATAGAGTGTATCGTTGTCTCCCAACGCCATTCGCTTGCGTTCACCCGGAATAAAGGCCTCCCAAAGTAATCTACCGGAAGCCAACTCAGCGGAATACACGGAGTACATTCCCGAAAAATAGACAGCAGCATTTCCTAGAATTGGATTTACAGAAGTGTCGTCGTCCAAGTAAACCCCGCTTGTGGGACTCCTTGAAAACTGTGACGGTTCAAACTGTGATACAACAATAAAAATGCCATGTTGCGTCGATTCTAATTCTCGGTCCCCCATTTGAAATCTGAATCCATAATTAACACCGCTCTCAATAGTCTGCTTGGCTCCATAAATTGCACCGTCACCGCCGAGTGAGAATGCGGATCCAACGCGGCCGACTCCCCCAAGAATGCTGTAGTAATGATTTGGAAAATCATCTATGGGATTCCTGATGGTATTCCCGTCAAATATTAGAGTTCCATTTGCATCTATAGCCAAATCCTGAGGTCCCATTTCAACAAGTGGGTACTCAATCGTTGGATCGATGGGGGTTCCAGATCCCGGTTCGATTCTGGAGACAGACGACTTAATTGTCGTCGTGTAAAAATCCGATTGTGGGAATAACTTGCAATTTGTCACCTGAGCAGAGGCAAGTGCGATTGTCTGATCAGGTGAAATCGCAAATTTTAGAAGATACACTTGATCGGTTCGTCGGTAGCAATCATCTGCGATTGCATAGCCATCCCTAGATAAACTTAATGCATTACGTTTCCATAGAATTTGGCCGGTCACCGGATTAACAGCCATCAAATTGGTTGACCCCATGCAATAGACGGCTTGACTCGAATCAAGCGCGACACCTCGAACATTGGTGATTGGCACCCTCCACTTCGCACCACCCGTCTCCGGGTCCAGTGCGACAAGTTCTTCGGCGCCCCCGGCGTAGATGGTCCCGTCGGGTCCGATCGCCGGTGTGGCGACGGGGCCCTTCAAGGGAACCTGCCAACGTAGGGTCCCGGGCGGACCGGCTGCCTCAATACGGGGCAGAAGCAGTAGGAGCCACAAGGCAAGCACTGAACGGACGGTGCTGAGGCCGGCCGTCGAAATCGGAGCAGAACCCGACCGTTCGACCGCTCCTCGGGACGTGGAGAGGGAATGGGGCGGCTGGGAGATGTGCGGACAGGGGTTCATGGGGACTGGATGGTCTTGCGGAAGCTTCGGTGCCCTCTCGCGAAGGCTGCTTTCGAGGGTCGGACTTCCGCAGACCGGGGCTCGCGATGGAGTGTTGGGAGTTCTGGGAACGTCCATCGGTGTTCGTTGCATGGTGCGGATGCTGAGGTCAAGACACGAATCCGTTTCGTCGCGGTTTGATGCACGTCGGAGCACATCGTTGGACGCAGCCGCCTGCCAACGCACCGGCGGCAAGTTCCACGTTGTTCTGCGCGGAGCGTCGTGGAGATGACATGAGTTGTTGGCGGATAGAGGAGCGATTGCTACACCGACCCGCCAAGAACATGAAGAAGATCAAAAAACGAATCACGCAGGAACGACACCCGGAACCAAGCCCGTCGGGAGCAAGCGTTACCGGGAGATCAAGCTGGGGCTGGACGTCCACGTCGAGACGATCGTGGTGGTGGGCATCCTGGAGAACAGCAGCCCGCAGCCGGCGCAGAAGTTCACGCCGGAGAAGTTTGTGGCTTGGGTCAAAAACCAGATGGATCTGGCCGAGGAAGTGCATAGTTGTTACGAGGCGGGGCCATTTGGCTACGTGCTACACCGCCAGTTGGTGGCCTGGGGGATCCGCGTCCGTACCTGATGCTTCATGAATATGAAGCCATGGTCTTCACCGAGCCCGAGGCGATCTGCAGCGTGCTCAATGCCCCGGCGTTGAGACCGGTATTCGACGGTATCCGAAACCGGTTCCCAAACCCCGAGGACATCAACGATGGTCCGAACACTGCCCCGTCGAAACGCCTCCTGACTGCCCATCCCGCCTACCGCAAGCGTCAGCATGGCGTCGAAATTCTTCGAAGCATCGGACTGGAACAGATCCGGAGGACGTGTCCGCATTTTCATCAATGGCTTGGAGTTCTTGAGACCCAAAACGCTTCAGCCCCTGGATTCCTTCTTTGGTTCATTCGAAACGGATCCCATCGGCAATGACGTCCTGATCGTTGCGCCGCGCCGCACGGTGTGCGGCGCGCTTCTCCCGGCGGGCGCGGACCCAGTGGGGTTCCGGCGCTTCGCCCGCCATAATGCAGCCCAGGGGCTGGACTTCCCCGACCACGGACGCCAGGCCGAACTGCGCGATCTGCGCCTTCACCCGGGTCGCGTCCTTGTAGCCGATGGGCGATTCGCTGAGGTCCGGCGTGCCGGAATACCAGCGGATGTCCAGGCCCTGCGTCTCGCGGGCGATGGCCTGGCGGACCCGGCCGGCGTCGAGTTCACCATCCGCATCCTGAAACTCCCGCAGCGTCGCGCGGCGCGAACGGTTGCGTCCGGCGCCGTGCGGACAAAACGAGAGGTACCGTTCGTTGTCGGTGCCCAGCACTAGCAGAATCTCGCGCGCCATGTTGAGCGGGATCCAGCCCATCCGGGGGCGTCCCTCGTCCGTCGCCCAGGCCGGCGTCGCGCCCTTGCCGTGGTAGAACGCATCGCCGCGCCGCCAGACGAAGTTGTGCTCGTTGCCGATCTGCACCAGGGCGCGCTGGCCGACGCGGCGCAAAAACGCGGCGTGGATCTGCGCGTGATTTTCGCGGGTCCAGCGGGAAATGTACCGGAGCGCGTCCCAGTAGTCCCGGCCCTCCGGCGAATCGTACGGCAGCCAGACCGCGGCGTCGGGGATGTCCCTGGCGTTCTCGTCGCACCATCGTCGCGCGGCGGCCTGGCCCCGGCGGTACACGTCGGCCCCCAGGCCGCGGGACCCGTGATGCGTGACCAGCACGTGGAACACCCCGTCGCGTCGCACGATCCAGTCGCTCAACTCGGTGTGCCCCGCCGCCGCCAGCGTGACACGTTGCGCTTCGGTGAACGCGATGCGTCCCAGGAAGGCAAAGTGATTGCCATCGCCCTGCGTGCCCAGGAAATCGCGGGCCCGGCCGTGCAGATCCTTGAGGAACGGGTTGTCCCAGACCGGCTCCTCGAGCACCGGGGAGGTCCACTGCTCCCCGCGCGGACGCCCCCCCGCCCCGAAGTGCGTCGTCTTTGCGAGCTGGTCCATCAGCTCACCGACCGGATGGTTTGCCGGGAAGCAGGTGGCGAGCAGGGAGCAGCAGATGTCGGCCGAATGCGCTCCGGGAAGGATGGCGTTCTCGACCTCGATGCCGCCCCCGACCGGAATGGAGGCGCGCGCGAATCCGGTCGGGCAGGCGTCGGGCATCAACACGCCGCGCCGCACCACGGGCACATGGAGCAGTTCATGCATGCGGGCGCGCACGGCGGCGAGATTCTGTGCTTCTTCATCGGTCGCCGCCTCGATGGCCTCCGCCAGGGAGGCCGGCTCCTGACGGGGCTGGATCAGGGCGGGCTGTTTCGGGAACTCCTGCTCCAGTTGGACCAGCATGGGGGCGCGCGCCATGCCGCCCGCCTCGAGCGCGCGCGCCCGTCGCAGGGCGGCACCCAGCCGCCGCCCCTCAAGCCAGCCAGCGGCCACAAGATCGCGCGCCTTGATCTCCATGGGACGGGCAGCATGGAGGATCACCAATTCACGTGAAGGCAATATCAAGGGGAACCGATTCGGGAGGGCGCGGCGTGTCGCCCGCCCCATGCCACTGAACAGTCCGCGCCCACCCTCGTTTCATCCCACCCAAACCGCTCGTCGCATCCGATGCGTTGCAGGGCGCCCGTCATGTCCACATGCGGACGGGTGGATCCCGGTGCAGCCGCCTGCGTCAGCCCGCGGCCCGGAGCCGGGCGGGGGATCGGGCGGCCGGATCGGGCGCGGACGGGGCGGCGGAGTGATCGGATGGGTCCGGGGTCCGGTCGGCACGGAGGTTTTCCACCGCGGAACGGCACAGACCCACAAACGTCTCCTCCGCCAGCGTCAGGCGGCGGCCGCGCCAGTAGGTCACCGCCCAGTCCCGACGAAGCCTGCGTCGTCCCAGTGGCAGGGCCACCAGTGACCGTTCTTCCAGCTCCCGCTGCACCACCCAGGGCGCCACAATGCTGACCCCGAGGCCGAGTTTCACCAGCTCCTTGATGGCCTCCATGCTCCCCAGTTCCATCACCGTATTGAGCACGATGTCCTCCGCGCGGAAGTAGGCGTCCACCATGCGGAAGGTCTGGGATGACTTGCGGTAGATGATCAGATTCTGCCCCGCAATCTCGGTCCGCAGCGGCATGCCCATCTTCGCCCACGGATGGAGCGGGTCGGTGACGAATGTCAATTCGTCCGAGAACAGGGGCACCCGGTCAAACCGGGTGTCCGCGGCATCGCTCAGCATCAACGCCAGATCAATCCGTTGTTCTTCCAGACACGTCACCAAGTTCCGGCTGTCACCGGGTTCCACCTGGATGTGGCTGTGCGGAAAGCTCTCCTTGAACTCGCGCAGGACCGCGGGGAGCAGGGAGGTGCAGAGCGTGGCCGTCGCGCCCACCCGGAGCCGTCCGCATCCCCAGCGTCCCAACTGCTCGATGCCATCGCGCGCCACTTCCATCTCGCGCAGCACGACCTTGGCATGCTTGAGCAACTGCTCCCCGGCCTGGGTGAGGATCACCTTCTTGCCCACCCTGTCCAAAAGCCGGCAGCCTGCATCATTCTCCAGCGCCTTCATGGAGTGGCTGACTGCGGATTGGGTGAGAAAAATCTCCCGGGCGGTGACGGTGAAACTCCCCGTGCGGGCAAGGATGGCAAACGCCTGAAGCTGCCGGCTGTCGAAGGGATTTTTCATGAATGAATCCGGTTCATCGAACCCATGGAATCTTGGTGAAGCATTCATCGGGCCGGTCGCCTCCACGGCCATGCGGAACGCGCGATCGGCCTGCATCGTCACTTGTTCATCCCCCCGCCCTTCGACGGTTCCCGGTTTGTGGCGTGATGGGTCGGGAGGCGGGTGGACGTTCGCGGCCGATGGAAACCCGTTGAACCGCGATCGGGTCGCGCGCCATGTTGTCGCGAATGGTCCGCTCCCTCCGCCGCCTGTTGCTGGGGATGGTGTTGATTGCCGCCGCGGCGTCGGTCCTGCTGCTGTCCGATTTGGGATCACGGGTCCGGCGTGACGCCGTGCCCGGCGGGCCGGCGCCGGGACGGACGATGCGCGTGGCGCTGCTCCAGCACGCCTCCCAGTCGGTGCTGGATCAGGGGCGCGAGGGCCTGCTGGCCGGATTGGAGGAACGCGGATGGGTTCCGGGACGCAACCTGGAGCTCAAGCAGTATAACGCCGAGGGTGACCAGTCGGTCTCGCAGACCATTGCCCGGGAGATGAGCAGCGGGGGGTACGACCTCCTGACCACGATCAGCACGGTTTCGATGCAGGCGGTGGCCAATGCCAACAGGTCGGGTGGGACACCGCATGTTTTTGCGCTGGTCTCCGACCCCTCGGTGTCGGGCGTCGGGATCAGCCGGGACGATCCCCTCGATCATCCCGCGCACCTCGCGGGTTTCGGCACCATGCAGCCGATTGCCGGGGCGTTCACCCTCGCACGGGAGATGAATCCGGCGCTCGCAAAGGTCGGGGTCGTCTGGAACGCCGCCGAGGCCAACTCCGAGGCCCAGGTGAAGGTCGCCCGCCGCATCTGCGCCGAACTCGGGATCGAGCTGCTGGAGGCCACCGTGGACAACGCCGCCGCCGTCGCCGAGGCGGCGGGCGCCCTCGTGGCCCGCGGCGTGGATGCCCTGTGGATGGGCGGGGATGTCACGGTGATGACCGCGGCGGACAGCATGATCGCCGTGGCCCGGAAGGCCCGGATTCCTGCCTTCACCGTCATCCCCCCGCATGTGAAGCGCGGCGCACTGTTTGACCTGGGGGCCGACTATTTCGAGGTCGGCCGGCAGTCCGGACACCTTGCCGCGGAAATCCTGGAGGGGCGGAGCCCATCCACTGTGGCGATCACCAACCTGATGCCGGAGATGCTGGCCATCAATCAGCAGGCCCTCGGATCGCTGAAGGACGGGTGGCGCGTGACGTCCGCGATGCTCGAGCGGGCGCAGTTGGTGGTGGATCCGGAGGGGGTGGAACGGCCGAAGACAAAGGTTGCCGCGGCCCCGCCGAATCCGACGGGTAGGAAGTGGAGGATCGCCATTGTCACTTATGTCGAGTCGCCGCCGTCCGAGGAAACCCTTGGCGGCATGATGGACGCCCTGACCCGCGGTCCCCTGGTCGCGGGCAGGGACTACGAGCTGAAGCTCCGCAGCGCGCAGGGCGACATTGCCGCTCTGAACGGCATTTTCGATGCCGTGCTCACCGAGGGCGCCGACCTCGTGGTGCCGCTCTCCACGCCGGCCCTGCAGGCCGCGATTCAAAAGGTGCGCACGGTGCCCATTGTCTTCTCCCTGGTGGCCAATCCGGTCGTCGCCGGGGCCGGGACCAGCGACACGGACCACCTGCCCAACGTGACCGGCGTCTCGGTGCTCTCGCCGGTTGCGGAGGCCCTCACCCTGATCCAAACCCATTTCCCGGCGTATCGTCGGTTCGGGACGCTTTACTGTCCTGCAGAGGCCAACTCGGTGGACCTCAAGGAATCGCTGGAGGCGTTGTGCCGGCAGCGTGGGCTGACGCTGGAGTGCGTCGCAGTGAACACCTCCAGCGAATTGTCCGACGCCGCCCTGTCATTGGTGTCGCGTCCAATTGACGCCATCCTGCAGATTTCGGACAACCTCAGCACTGCCGGATTCAACGCCATCACCCGTGCGGCGCGCCAGACCCGGAAGCCTCTGATCAGCCTGAACAGCACCACCCTGCCGCTGGGCGCGCCGCTGGCGTTTGGGCGCGACTATCACCACGCGGGTGAGGTGACGGCGTGGATGATCGAGCGGGTCGTTCGCGGCGAACCGCCTTCGAAGATGCCGTTCATCCTGCCGCCAAAGCTCTTCCACGGTGCCAGCCCGGCCAATGCCGCCGCGGTGGGCATGGCCCTGCCCGCCGCCCTGCTCCGGGAACTGGACCGGGTGACCGACTGACCGCCATGGAGATCTCCCGGGAATTCTCAGGCGATGTGGTCGTCCTGCGCCTCAACGGCCGGCTGGACGCGAACTGGTGTCATTCGGTGGAAGCGGCCCTGACCGCCGCGGTGCGGGGCGGGGAGCACCGGCTGCATCTCGACATGGGCGGCGTCAGCTACATCAGCTCGGCGGGGTTGCGTGTCCTGCTGACCTTTTTCAAGCAGCTCCGCGCCATCAACGGACTCTTCGGGGTCATCCGTCCGTCCGAGGCGGTTCGTTCCGTTTTGGAGCTTTCCGGACTGCAGATGCTCATGGCCGCCGGGGCCGCCGCCATCGGGGTTGCCGAGGATCATGGCATGGCCCATGCCTCCCCCCGGGCGCGGTATGAAGTCTTCGCCGCCGGCGCGGGCGCCTTCCGCGTCGAGACGCTTGGCACTCCCCAGATGCTCCAGCGGGGCCTTGAAATCCTGCCGGAGCGGAGCCTGCGGTTTGGCGGCCACACCGTGGCGCTGGGTGTGGGCGCGCTGGGAACCCGGTTCGAGGAGGGCATTTCCCGATGCGGTGAATTCCTGGCGGTGGCCGGCGTGGCCGCGTTTCAGCCCGCGGACGCCTCCAGCCGTCCGGACTACCTGCTGAGCGAGGGGGCGCTCATTCCCGAGGGACACCTGGTGCTGGGGCTGTGCGGTGAGGGGTCCTTCGGGACCCTGATCCGCTTCGAGGCCGCGCCGGAATCCCGGACGGTCGGCCTCGGGGAACTTGCCGGGACGGCGCTGGCCCTCAGCGGCGCCCCGGCGGCGGTGCTCGTGGCGATCAGCGAGACCGCCGGCCTCGTTGGGGCCGCCCTGCGGCAGTCGCCGGCGCCAACCGCAGCATCCTCCGCGAATCGTTTTGGATTTCCCCAGATTCGCGACTGGCTGTCGTTCACGGGCGAGCGGGCCTTCCGTGATTCCGTCTCGCTGATGGTCGGCGTCATCGCCCGGCCCGGTTCCCCTTTCGATCCGTGGCTTCGGCCCCTGGGGGGGGACGCCGCACCGCTCGGTCACGTGCATGCGGCCGTGTTCCCCTACCGTCCGTTGCGCAAGGGCCGTCTCGCGCTCACCCCGTCAGTGACGGCGTTGTTCGAGGGCCAGTCCCTGCAGGCCGTGCTGCACCTCCTGAACGATCCCCGCGGCTTCAACGGGGCCGGCGAGAGCGAATGCTACCGGGGCGCCGTGTGGGTCGCCCCAATCCTCCCATAATCCCCGACCCATGACCCTGCTCATCGGCGCATTGACCATCGGCCTCATCCTGTCGCTGCTGGCCCTGGGTGTCCTGGTGTCGTTCCGCATCTTCTCCATGCCGGACATCACCACGGACGGCTCGATCACGCTCGGCGCCGCCATTGCCGCGGTGTTGCTGGTGAAAGGGTTGTCCCCGGTCGTCGCGACCCTCGCTGGCGCGTTGGGTGGCGCCGTGGCGGGGGCGGTCACCGGCATCCTCCACACCCGGTTCAGGATCAATTCGCTGCTGGCGGGCATCCTGGTCATGACGGCGCTCTACTCCGTCAACCTGCACGTCATGGGCCGCAGCAACGTGCCGCTCATGCAGGCCCGAACGCTGGCGACCCAGGGGGAACAGCTTGGGGAATTCCTGTTTCGCGGGCGGACTGTGAACCTCCTGGGATGGCCGGTGGCCTCGGCCGATGTCGCGCTGCCGCTGCTGGCCCTCCTTGGGGTCGCCCTGGCCGGTGGGGCCATGTTCGCCTTCTTCCGGACCCAGTTGGGCACGGCCATGCGCGCCACCGGCGACAACCCCCAGATGATCCGGGCACTGGGCTCCAATGTGGAACGTAACATTGTCATGGGCCTCGCGCTCGCCAACGGATTCGTGGCGCTTTCCGGCGCGCTGCTGGCCCAGTATCAGGGATTCGCCGACGCACAGATGGGGATCGGCATGGTGGTCTGGGGTCTGGCGAGCGTAATCATCGGGGAGGCGTTGACCGGTGCGCGCAGCCTGGGGCTCACCCTCATGGGCACCGTCATGGGGTCGGTCCTGTTCCGGTTGCTGGTCGCCATCGCACTGCGATGGGGATTGAACCCGAACGACCTCAAGCTGATCACCGCCCTCTTTGTCTTTGCCGCCCTCGTGCTCCCCGGAGGGCTCCGCCGCTTCCGTCGCCGGCCCGCGCCGACGCTGGCGGCGGCGGCCCATTGACCCGCCATGCTCGAAGTTGCCGCCATCCGAAAGACGTTTCATCCCGACACGGTCAACGAGGTGCGCGCCCTGCAGGGCGTGACCCTCACCGTCGAGGCCGGCTCGTTTGTCATCGTGCTGGGCATGAACGGCTCCGGCAAATCCACGCTGCTCAATGCCGTGGCCGGCTCGTTCCTGGTGGACGAGGGCGTCATCCGGATTGCCGGCCGCGACGTGACCCGGTGGCCCGAGCACCGGCGGGCACGGCTCATCGGACGCGTGTTCCAGAATCCCTTCAGCGGCACCGCGCCGACCATGTCCATCGCCGAGAACTTTGCCATGGCGAGCCGTCGTGGACACTCCCGCGGCCTCGGCTGGGCGCTGGCGCCGCAGCTCATGCGGTCGTTGCGGGACCGGATCGCCTCGCTGCGGATGGGCCTGGAGGATCGTCTCGACAACGCCATCGGCTCGCTCTCGGGCGGGCAGCGTCAGGCGCTCACGTTGCTCATGGCGACCTGGCTGAAGCCGGAACTGCTGCTGCTTGACGAGCACACCGCCGCGCTGGATCCCAAGAGTGCCGACCAGGTGATCGCCCTGAGCGACGAGGTGATCCGACGGGATCGTCTCACCACCCTGATGGTCACCCATTCCATGCAGCAGGCGGTCAGCCTCGGTGATCGGATCGTCATGATGCATCGCGGGCGGGTGCTGCATGACATCCGGGGCGCGGAGAAGCTGCGGCTGCGCGCTGAAGACCTTCTCGACCGGTTTGAGGAAGTGCGCCGCCGCGAACAACTCGACGAAAGCGCCGCGGCCATGCTCAACGAGCTCTACATCTGAGGCCCATGGTTGGTGTTCCGCGGACCCTTGTCCTCTCCAGCGAGCTCTCGGCGCTGCCCCGCATGGCCGAGGCCGTTCAGGAATGTGGCGCCGCCATCGGGGCGCCGCCCGCAGACACCCACGCGCTGGAGCTTGCCCTGGAGGAGATCGTGACGAACGTCATCCGGCACGGCCACCACGGCCGTCCGGATCGCTCCCTGTCCCTCCGCCTGGAGGCGCCGGCGGCGGACCGGATCCGGGCGGAGGTGACCGACGACGCCGCGGCGTACAATCCCCTCGCGCGTGCGGCGGTGGACACGAACCAACCCGCCGGGGAGCGTCCGGTCGGGGGCCTGGGGGTCCACCTGGTGCGACGGATCATGCACGTCTGCATGTACGAGCGCCGCGGGGACCGGAACGTCTTCACCTTGGAGCGGGCGCTCCGTCGGGCCGTCGGCGCACCCGTGGCGTTGAACCTGGCCGTATCCCGGGTGGGCCTCTCCGCGTTGATTGCGCCTGCTGGCCGTCTTGACGGTCTGTCGAGTCCCGACATGGAACGTCAGGTGCGCCTCCTGATCGCTTCCGGCGTCCGCTCGGTGGACCTGGATCTCGCGGGACTCGACTACGTGAGCAGCGCCGGACTGCGGGTGTTCCTGCGGGTGGCCCGGGAGTTGAAGGCCATCGGAGGGGTTGCCCGGTTCGCGGCCCTCAGCCGGGCTGCCGACGAGGTGATTCGCGTTGCCGGACTGCGGGACCTTCTGGACATCATCCCGTCGGACGTCGCAACGCCACGAGGGTGATGTCGTCGGCCTGAGGGGTCTCCGACTGGTGCGCCTCCACGGCGGCCACCAGCCGTTCGACGAGTTCCGAGCTGTGGCGGAACGGGATGCCTGAAAGGCAGGCGGCGATCCCCTCACCGCCCAACAGCCGGCCTTGAGCGTCCATCGCCTCGGAGACGCCGTCCGAATACACCACCAAGGTGGCCCCCGGACGGAGCACCCGGCGGTGGGTGGGGAACTTTGTTTCCTCAAACACGCCCAGTGGGGCGGCGCACGGGCCATCCAGCCACTCCAGGTCGCCCTGCGGCGTCAACAGTGCCGGGGGGGGATGTCCGGCGTTCGCCCAGGCCAGGTCGCCGCTGCCCGGATCGAGGAGGACGGCGCAGGCGGTCACAAACTGCATCGTGGCATTACGCTCGCAGAGCAGGCGGTTCACCTGCGCCAGGAGGTCTCCGGGCTCGGGGGCCTTGGGGGCCAGGGTTCGCAGGGCAGTGGCCGCCAGCGCCATGAAGACCGCTGCGGGGACGCCCTTGCCGGAGACATCGCCGACCAGCGCGAGGAACCGTCCGTCCGGCAGGAAGAACCCGTCGTACAGATCGCCTCCCGCCTCGCGGGCCGGTCGTAGAAAGGTGGCGAAATCCACGCGCTGGCGCTCGGACGGCTTCAGGTCGGGAGGCAGCAGGCTCCGCTGAATCTCGCCGGCGATGCGCAGTTCGCTTTCGATCGCCTCACGTGCCGCGGTCGCCGTGCGCAGTTCCTCGATGTAGGTCTGCAGCCGGCCCACCAGATAGCTCATCGCCTGCGCCACCGCACCGACCTCGTCGGGACGTTGAGCGGCGGCCGCGACCCCGGGGCGGTCCCAGGCCGACGCCGCAAAATCCTGGTCGGCCAGCCCGCGCAGGGCGTGCGCCAGACGGGCCAGCGGTTCCTTCAGTTCGACATTGCTGAACCGCAGACGTTCCGAGAGCAACGCCGCCACCCGCCGGTGCAGGGTGATGGCGAGCTCCGGATGCTCTCGTTCAATCCGCCGCAACGCATCCGTGGTGAGCCGCCACAGCGAGACCGTCCCGACGGCCTCGACCGTCGCCGTCCTCACCTCCGAGCGGTAGAGTGCCATCTCCCCGAGGAACTGCCCCGGACCCAGCCGCCGCACTTCCGACCGGCGCGCACCGGGCACTTCCAGCACCACCGCCAGTTCGCCGGATGCCACCAGGAACATCGCATCCGCCGGATCCCCCTCCCGGAACAGCACCGCGCCTGCCGTCAGCGTCACCGGCTCCAGGTGCTCCACCCAGATCCGCCGGCTCGTTGCACCCGCCGCAAGCAAGGCCAGCGGGTCCGGATTGCCCTCTGCGGACCGTTCGGGAGCCACCATGGGTTCGTTTTCCAGACCGGAGGGTCCGTCACGGCGCCCGGGCGCCCTCAGCGCCAGGCCACCTCGCTGATGTCCAGGTGCCACGCGCTGCCATCGGAGACCCGCAGGCCGCCGGCCTCGTGCTGATAGGTCACGCGGGAAAGGTCCACGGCGGGCGGAATGACGTTGATGAGCACCTCGCCGCTGGAGGCGGAAACGATGCGGGTGCGGGGCTCGGGGCGGCGGACGAACTGGAACGTCATCTGGTCCACGGCAAAGACCCAACCGGTCGCCCGGATGAGTCCGTTCTCATAGGCCTCCACTTCGCCGACAAAATGGCGATGAGGCTCGTGCTCGAAGTTCCGGCGTTGGATCAGATGGATCTTTTCGCCCGGCTGAAGGATCTGGCGCATTGCGACCGGCAGCATGCACGCCGGCCGCACCGGCGTCGAAGAATGAGTCGGCCCCGATCCAGGGCCCGGGATCGGGACCGACCGTCTCTACGGAAGGATCACGCGGTAGAAGCCGGCCTCCTCTTCGCCAACGATCACCGAGTGACTGGCCCTGCCGCCCTCAATGGCAAGCGTGGCCAGTCGGCGCCACCGCCGGAGATCCGTGGAGGTCATCAGAATGGCCGTGGGCGGGGGTGCCACCACGGAAAAGGTCGCCTCGGACGCACCCACGGAGTCCACCGCGAGGGTGACCGCACCCTCGGGACGCTGGACCGATGCCGACTGCCGGGGATTCTGGCGATGCATCGGCCACGGCGCGTCCGCAGGGGCCTCACCCAGATCATAGGCCTCCAGCACATCGCCCGAGGTCACCAGCAGTGTCCCGTCCACATCAAGGACCGGCGAGCGGACCGGCGCGGAATAGGTCGTTTCAAGGATCCACACCGGTTCTCCGTCGGTCGCGCGCAAAGCCCGGATGGAGTCCAACCCGCTCACCAGCACCAGGCCGCCCGCCGTCAGGACCGGTGTGCCGGCAAGGGTGTCTGTCGGCTCTTGCCACCGAATCGTGCCGTCCGGATCCAGCGCGCAAATCCAATGGCCGGGGAGGGATTGCGGGGTTTCCATCCGGTTCAATCGGACGAACACGCTCCCGTCCGCGGCCACTGCGGGATCGGATTCTATGGACTGCAGGGAGTTCACCTGCCAGGACACCGTCCCGTCCCGCCGAATGGCTTGGAGCCCGCCTTCCGGCAGCAGGAGCTCGCCCTCGCGACCCCAGGGCGGCGCCAGAAATGACTCCACATTGAACTCCAGGGGCGTGCCGGGCAGTTCGGAGCCGTCCGGACGCCACAACATCAGACCCAGGTCCCGAGTGGGCAACGCCACAACCCCGTCTGCCGCAATGGAAGGCGAACTGGAGGCGAACTCGCCAACGACGGACTGCCACTGAATCCGTCCATCGGAGTCGTACACCACGAAGTGCTCGCCGGCCCCCGGGGTCAGAATCCGTCCCTCGACATCAACGGCTGGCGTGGAAAACACCGACGCACCGTTCTCAACGGACCAGTTGGTGGTTCCCAATGGGGAGATGGAATACAGCATTCCCGGTCCGCGAATGACGACGGTCCCGTCCGCAGCGACGACCGGTTGCCCGAAGATTTCGGGAAGGGACCAGAGGACCGAGCCGTCCGGCCTGAGGGCGGTGAGTTCGGAGGGACCCGAAGCGTAGATGGTGCCGTTGGGCGCCACCGCGGGAGGTCGGTGACCGACGGGTGAGAACTGCCAGCGCCGGGGAATGGAGACACTGCGGCCCTCAACCGGCCCGGTGAACGGGCTCAAGCCGCCGGAGTTCCGGGCGCGAATCCAGTACTGGTAGGTGCGTCCGGGCTCCGCCGTGGCATCCACCAGGCTGCGAACCCCGACCGGGAACTCGGCGATCCGAACCGCCCCGGCGAAGCCGGTGTCGTCGCCCCTCCAGAGTTCGTAGGCCGCAGGCCGCCCTACGGGTTCGATCTCGAAGCGGACGCGATTGGCATGGGCAATCGGCGCCTGGACCACCGGGGCTGGTGGTGGCAGGACCGGCCCGGGACGGCTCGATGTGCCGCGCGGATCATGGCGCCCCATTGGCCAGGGCGCGGCGGTGTCGAGTCCGGAGGGCGCCTGATAGGCGAACAATTCGGAGGCAATGACCACCAGCAGTTGTCCGTCCTCCGTGAGAACCGGCGGCTGCGTCGGCTGCCCGGACAGAATGATCGGTTCCAGGGGTTCTCCGGTCTTGCGAAGAATCATGATGCCCCCGCTCGCGGCAACGAGCAGGTGACCGTCTCGGTCCAGCAACGGCGGGTACGGTGTCGGCTCCGGAAGGGGCCGCTGCCAGAGCTCGTTGCCCGCGGCATCCAGCGCGTGCAGCACCGACCTGGAATCCGTGACGAAAATGTGACCTTCGGCGTCCACGACAGGCCCCGTTGGCGATCCTCTTCCGATCGCCAGCCGATTGGTCCAGAGGGGTGTGCCATCCATCTGAAGGGCCATCAGCTCATTGAGACCGTTGAGGACGACCACGCGGTCATCGGACGCCAGCGCCGGCGCGCTCCACTGCGCACCTTCGGACGCCAGGCGCCAGCGGATCTGTCCATGGGGCTCATAGGCGGTCAGGGCGACCGTGTTCACCAGCACGGTGCCGTCTGCCTGAAGGCTGTACTGGCCAGGCGCTCCTCCCGGTACCGACGAGAGGTTGGACGTCCACAACAGCACGCCGTCCGGGCTGTACACCTCAAACTGGGGTGTCAGGAAGCGGGAACGCCCCAGGCAGACCACGGTGCCGTCGTTACCCACCGAGAGGGTGCCACTGGCTGCGGTTGCCGGCGTTTCGAGGAGCACCGCCCCCTCGGCGTTGAGGGCCAGCAGGAGGTTGGTCCCGCCGCGATTCACGGTGATCCAGATCCGTCCGTCCGGACCCACCGTGGGGTTGGCGAGCCCAATCGTCGCGTGGGGCCGGCTCCAAACCTCGGTGCCTCCGGGTGCCACCGCAAAGATCCGTCCGAGATCGGGCGGCTGGTCCAGCGGACCGCGCCGGTTGACCGCCACGATCACGTGACCATTGGTGAGCACCACGGGCGCGGTCAGCGCTCCCGACGCCGACCAGTGCCACAGCAACGGCCCCCCGCTGGCGCGGAGCCGTGGATGCAGCTCGAAGCAGGAAAGCCAGGACAGGATCGCGATCAGGATGCGGAGGTTCCGCTCGTTTGGAAGCTGGGTCATCACTTGCCGGCTTTCTCTTGAGTTGGCAGTTACGGGACGCGACGGCTTCTGCCTGCGCCCCATGTCCATGTCAAGGCGCAGGGAAGTTCGTTCTCGCGGAGCCAGCCACCCCCCAAACGATGGATCATCCCTTCGAGGACTTGGCCGCGGACGACCTGCGGACGCTCGCGGCATGCTCCCGGGATTCGCCTGATGGCAGCGCCCAATGGGTCCGTCACTTCGGGCCGGACTGCACGACGCGGACGCAAACCTGCGTTTGGGGAGCGGATTCGCGTCGCCCCGCGCGGAGCGTCCCGGAGTACATGCGGCCCTCCGCCGTTTTGATCGCGGTTCCAGGTGATTTCGGTTTCTCGTACAGTGACCATCTCTTCGTTGCCCGCATGGCCGGCCCCGGCGCGGAACCAGATTTCCGTCGTCGCGAGTGGAGTGTGAGGGTGCTCCGAGGGCTGACACCAGCGCCCCTGCTGTGTACTTTGGCGCCATGGATTTCAATGTGGCGTTTGCGCCCGCTCTGGGGTTGCAGGGGACGCCCTGGCAGGTATTTCACTGGCATCTTCCGCCGCATCGGCTCCGCGATCGGGTTCGACCTCCCTCATTCCCTCCCTTCCCACGTACGAAATCCTCTTGAGCCGAAAATGTCCCTGCCGTTGAACGCTAGAACCGGCCGCCGCGTGGCGGTGATCAAGGCCCTCGCCCACCCGTCCCGCCTCGCCATCGCCGAGGCGCTCCAGGAGGGTGAACGGTGCGTGTGCGACCTGCGCGATCTCGTGGGCGCCGACCTGTCCACGGTCTCCAAACACCTCACGGTCATGCGCGAGGCGGGGTTGCTCGAAATGGAGAAGCGCGGACTCAACGTCTTTTACCGCCTGAGCTGCCCGTGCCTTCTGAGCTTCCTGGACTGCGTGGACCGCCTGACGCCGGTCCGGGACCGGCGCGCCGCGAGGAAGTGACGCAATCCCGCGGCCGCGATCCGGCAAACGATAGGTCCTTTACTTGGCTAAACGGCCAAGTAGGGTCTGCCGGGTGAACGCGACCACTGATTTGGGCGGCGCGCCGGGTTGTGGCCCTTGTCCACAGGGTCAGCAACCGGCCAGGGGGCGGGCCGCCGACTCCGGGTGCTGCGGACGACGGGACACTTGATGGCGGTCAGAACCGGGCGCGCTTCATGAGCAACGACACCAGATCCATGGGCCTTTTTGAACGGCACCTCTCGCTGTGGGTGGGATTGTGCATCGTCGCGGGCATCCTCTTGGGCAAAGTGGCGCCCGGGCTGGCGCAAACACTGGACGCCATGGCCATCGTGGTGAACGGGGCGCCGGTCGTTTCCATTCCGATCGCCATCTGCCTGTTCTTCATGATGTACCCGATCATGGTGAAGATTGATTTTGGAGAGGTGGTGAAGGCCGGACGCAACCCGAGGCCGGTCCTGCTCACGCTGGTTGTGAACTGGGGAATCAAGCCGTTCACGATGCTCGGCATCGCCACGTTGTTTCTCGGGCATTTGTTCCGCGATTTTCTGCCTGGCACGGAAGTGCTGAAGGACGGGTCCGAGGTGGCGTTGTACCGCTCGTACATTTCGGGCGCCATCCTGCTGGGCATTGCCCCGTGCACGGCCATGGTGCTCGTCTGGGGATACTTGGCGAAGGGCAACCAGGGCCACACTCTGGTCATGGTGGCGGTGAATTCGCTGACCATGTTGTTCCTCTACGGCGTGCTGGGGGGGTGGTTGCTCGGCGTGAATCAGATGCCCGTCCCCTGGCAGGCGCTGCTGTTGTCGGTGGGCATTTACGTCGCCCTGCCGCTGGTCGCCGGATATTGCTCCCGGGCGTGGATCATCCAGACGAAGGGGCCTGAGTGGTTCGCCACGCGGTTTCTGCACGTTCTGACGCCCGTGTCCATCGTGGCCCTGCTGGCGACGCTGGTGTTGTTGTTCAGCTTCAAGGGCCAGACGATCCTGGCCAACCCGCTGACCATCCTCTGGATCGCCATCCCGCTGGCCGTCCAGACGCTGCTGATCTTTGCGGTGACCTATTGGGCCGCCCACCGGCTTCGGTTCACCTACGAGGACGCCGCACCCTCCGCCATGATCGGCGCCTCCAATCACTTCGAGGTCGCCATCGCGACGGCGGTGATGCTCTTCGGGCTGAACTCCGGGGCGGCACTGGCCACCGTGGTGGGTGTCCTGATCGAAGTGCCCCTCATGTTGTTCCTGGTCCGGATTTGCGGGCGGACGCGCGGCTGGTTTCGCCCGGAGGCGCCACCTGCCTGATCCGCCCATGGATCACACCTCCACGTTCAGACGAATCGGAACCACCCTAAGCCGGAGAGCTTCTCCCCATGACCCAACCCACCATTCTGATCCTATGCACCGGCAATTCCTGCCGGAGCCACCTGGCCGAGGGCATTCTGCGCGCCGCGGTTGGCGACCGGTTCCGCATCGAGAGCGCGGGTTCCAAACCTGCCGGATTCGTTCACCCCAAGGCCATCGAGGTCATGCGGGAGATTGGCGTGGACCTTTCCGGGCACCGGAGCAAGCACCTACGCGAGTTTCTCAACCAACCAGTGGACACGGTGATCACCGTGTGCGGCAACGCGGACGCGGTGTGTCCGATGTTTCCGGGGCAGGTGGAGCGTCATCACTGGGGCTTTGATGATCCGGCCCGTGCGACGGGGTCGGAGGAGGAGATTTTGGCGGCGTTTCGTCGAGTCCGGGATGAGATCCGTCGCGTTTTTGAGGCGTATGCCGCCGGCCTGAAGGCCGGCATCCGCCTCTCCAATGCCCCCGTCTGTTCCCCATGAGCTCCTTGATCCCCAATTGGCACCGCTTCCTGGCGGTGGTCGTCTTGTTGTCCGGCAACCTGCTCCGGGCGGATCCGCTCGACGTCCCGGTCCCGGTGCGCACCTATTTGGCGGAGGTGCACCAGGCGGAGGCGGACGTCCCGGGTGTCCGGCGAGCGGAACTTGAGAAGGCCGCCCGCTGGATCCGTTCCCGGCTGGACGCGGGGGAGACCGTTCAGTTGACCTTCATCTGCACCCACAACTCGCGTCGCAGCCATCTGGCCCAGGTGTGGGCGCAGGCCGCCGCCGAGTACTTCGGAGTACGCGGGATTCGCACCCATTCGGGAGGGACCGAGGCGACGGCGTGCAATTCTCGGACCATCGCCGCGTTGCGCCGTGCCGGATTTCAGATCCCGGATCCCCCGGTGGCGGCCAACCCGGTCTATGAAATCCGCTTCTCGGAGGCGCAGCCGCCCCTCAAGGCCTTCTCCAAGGTGTATGACCGCGATGGCAACCCGACATCGGACTACCTGGCCCTGATGTGTTGCAGCCATGCGGATGAGAACTGTCCGATCGTCCGGGGCGCCTCGTCGCGGATTTCTCTGAACTACGAGGATCCCAAGGCGTTCGACGGCTCGCCGGAGGAAGCGGCCACCTACGATGCGCGTTGCCGTGAGATTGCCCGGGACATGGTCTTCATGATGTCCCGAGCGCGGCGGTGATGGCGGCTCCGGCTTCTGCGCCGACCCCGGGCCCGGCTCTGGCTCCGGGCTTGTCGGCACCATTCGTCCGGTGGGAGGTTCCCGGGATGGTCCAGCCGGTGGTGGTCCGGGAGCTACAGGTGCGTTCGCGATCGTCAGCCACGTACTACCTGCGGCTCGGAGCCGCAGCCGCGCCGGTTGCGGTCGGCGCGCTGGTGCTGTTCCTGTCCGGCCTCGCGGGTGGAGCGTGGACCGTCAACGGCGGCCGGATGCTTGCGGTGCTGCTGTGGGTCCTGGTGGCCTGCTGCCTCCTGGAGGGCATCCGGCAGGCGTCCGGGGGCCTGTGCGAGGAACGCCGGGAGGGAACCTTGGGGCTGCTGTTCCTCACCGACCTCACGGGCACGGATGTGGTGCTCGGGAAATTTGCGGGAACGGTGATTTCGGCGGCATACGCCCTCCTGGCCATGTTGCCCATCGTGGCCGTCGCCATCCTGTTTGGCGGCGTCACGGGAGGGGAGGTGGTGCGCCTGTTCGCCGCCCTGCCCGTCATCCTCTCCGTGTCGCTCGCCTGCGGGATCTGGGCCTCGGCCCGCACGGCGGATGGGATGGTGGCCATGGGGGTTGCCCTGGGGATGCTCTTCGGACTCTGCGTCCTTCCCATGGCGTTGGATTTCGTGGTGTTTCGAGGTGCGGCAGGACCTCAAGGCCCGGAATCCTCCCTCTTTGGTTTGGCCAGTCCACTGACCCTCCTTGCGCTGATCCGCGATCAGCCGGGCTCCCAGACAGGAGCCCGGTTTCTGGGAAGCCTCGGCATTCAGGTGGCCTTGGTCGTGAGCCTGGTGGCCCTCGCCGGTCGCGAGGTACGCAGGTCGTGGCGTCAGGAGGCCAGCCCGGAGGTTTCGCCGGCGCAGAGTGCCCGCTGGATCCGGATGGTGCTGCGCGTCAAGGGCCAGCTTGAGGCAGACTTTGGGGACATCACCGCCCACCGGCTGCAATGGCCCCGGTGGAGTCGCGTCCTGGCGGGGTTGGCGTTGCTCATGATGGCCCTTTCCGTGCCGATGGATTTGGCCATCAAGACGGGCTTGTCGCCAACGCCCTGGATGCAACTGCCCCTCATGCTGCTGGCGCTGTCCCGCCACCTGTTGCTGATGGGGATGGCCGCGCGCGTCTTCTCCGATCTTCGGCGTCATGGAGAACTGGAGATTCTGCTGACCACGCCGCTGCGCGAGGCGGACCTCGTGGGACAGATCTGGCGCCGGATGCGCCCGGTCGTCCTGGCGTTGGCCGTCTTGGACGGGCTGACGGGTGCGCTCAGGGGCGTGTTGATGAATCTTCCCAATCTGACCGGGCGGCCCCCGGGAGTGGCAGGTGACGTGGTGGGCGTTGTTCTTGCCAGTTCGATGAGCAACGGCCTCATCAACGGCTTCATGCTGTGGGCGACCGTTTGGGTGGCTTTCTGGCTTGGGCTTCGCACCGGTCGGACTCCCGCGGCGGTCGGCCTGACGTTTGGTGGCGTGATGGTCCTCACCGCCTTCCTGGGGCAGTTCCTGCTGATGGTCGGAGTCTCCTACCTGTGGAGTCGGGTTGTCGGAACCCTCGGACCTAACGCGTTCTCTGTACGGCCGGGCGAGTCTGCGTCCATGAACCTGGGCTACGTCGTCTGGACAAATGCCCCCACGCTGATTTCCGGCGCCCTGCTGTGCACCGCCCTGGCCGTGTGGAGCCGATGGGCGCGACACCGGTTGCTGACCCGGATGCGGTCCTTTGCCGGGTGACCCAAACTGCCCGGCAGCTTTCTGCAACCGCAGCCCGGCTTTTCGGGTTGTCGGTTTGCGGGATGCCCGTTACACCCGCCGACAGCTTCCATGAATCCACGCGCCCTGTCCGCCCTGCTGCCGGTCCTGATGTCCCTGCCCGCGTTCGCAGCCGATCCACCGGCGGCCAAGGCCCCGGCAACCGCCGATGCCGCATTCGCGCGGTTTGTGGAGGCCTTGGGCGGCGAAAAGGCGGTTCGGGAACAAACGACGCGGCAGACCAAAGGGCGCCTGTCGGTGCCGGCGATGGGCCTGGAGGGAAACATCGAGATGTTGCAGTCGGCGCCGCGCCGCACCCTCCAGGTGATCGAGGTGGCGCCTGGAATGACCCTGAGCATGGGCAGTGATGGAACGGTCGCCTGGATGACCTTTCCGGGGATCGGGGCTCAGGAGATCGAGGGGGAACAGCGCCAGAACTTCATCGAGGACGCCGACATCTTCCGGATGCTGGAACTCCCCAAGCGGTACTCAAAGTCGGAGACCAAAGGATCTCAGAAGCTGGACGATGTGGAGGTGGATCTGGTTGTCGGGACCACCCCGGCGGGGCGCACGGAAACCCTCTACTTCTCCCGCGCGGACGGCCTGTTGCGACGCTGGGACCGGCAGATCCTGACCCAGGCCGGCAGCTGGGAACCGGGAGAAACGTGGTTGGAGGACTACCGGGCCGTGGACGGAATCCAGGTGCCATTCAAGATCCGCCAGCCCAAGCCGGAGTCTGGTGCCTTCGAGATCGTGGTATCGGAAGTGAAGCACGGGGTGCCTGCTCCCGCGGAGAGATTCCGCAAGCCGACCGAGTGAAGTCCGTCCCCATTTCATGAGCGACGATTCCTCCAATCCTCCCATCCCTCCATCGGCTCCCGATCCCGGCCCCGGGACGGCAATCGGGAGCGGATCGGTTCCGACGTCGGGACCCGAACCGCTTCCCCCGTCACCCGCGCCAGACAACGCCAGGACCTGGGAGGTGGCCTGTCACCTGGCGGCATTTTCCGGATACCTCACCGGTGTGGGCTGGATTCTCGGCCCGCTGATTGTCTGGTTGCTCAAGCGATCAGAACTCCCGGGAGTGGATGCGCACGGCAAGGAGGCCCTGAACTTCCAGTTGTCGGTCCTGCTGTGGGCACTCGTCATTTTTGCTGGCTCGTTGCTGACGTGCGGCATGACCCTGCCGCTGCTGCTGGTGATTGGTGTGGGTCAGATCGTCCTGATGATCATCGGCGCGATCCAGGCGGGCAGCGGGAAACTGTACCGCTACCCGCTCACGATCCGCTTCATCACCTGAGATCACGGGCCGCCACGCGTGCCGCATCGAGGACGGTCTGCACGGACACCCCCGCCTGGACGGCCTTGTCGCGGCAGGCATCAAACTCCGGCGCCGCGTGGACCACTTCGCCATCCAGTCGGCCAAGCTTGACGGGGATCTCCCCAAACCCGGTCCGGACCCGCACCACCTCACGACGCAGCTTGCGGCGTTCCCATGTGGCGCGGCGGACGCCGAAGGCGCTGGTGTGCCGGAGCAGGCGTTCCGTGAACCGGTCGGCATCGGAGGCGGCGCACAGCACGGTCAGCAGGACTCCCGGACGATTCTTCTTCATCTGGATCGGCGTGTGAAAGACGTCGAGTGCCCCGGCTTTCAGGGTGGACTCCACCAGGTGGCCCAGCACCTCGCCCGTCGAGTCGTCGAGATTGGTTTCCAGCACGACCACGGTGTCGGTTTCCCAGTCGTGATCCGCGACCATGACTTCCGGGGAGTCGGCCAGCACGGCGCGGACGACGTTCGGACGGGTGCGGTGGTTTCGGGAGCCTAGACCATAGCCGATCTTCCGCGGCACAAGTCCCGCCATCGGGGCAAAGGATTCTGAAAACTCGGCCAGCAGGGCGGCCCCGGTGGGGGTGAGCAGTTCGTGCGGTTCCTCACATTGGGTGAGCGCAATGCCGCGCGCCCCCAGGATCTCGAGGGTGGCGGCGGTCGGAATGGGGAAGCGTCCGTGGGCGCAGGTGACCCATCCGGTGCCCTCGACCACCGGGCTTGCGAGCACGCGGGGACGTCCGAGCAGGTCGAGGGCAATGCACGCCCCGACGATATCCACAATTGAATCCACGGCACCGACCTCATGGAAGTGCACCTCCTCCGGGGCCACGCCATGAATCTTGCCTTCGGCGACGGCGACCCGGTGGAACACGGCCACGGCCTTTTCGCGCACCCAGGCGGCCAGAGGACTTCGCTGAATCAGGTCGCGAATTTCCCGGAAAGTGCGCTGTCCGACGTGGGAATGAGCGGGTCCAGGACCGTGATCGTGACTCTGGCTGTGGTCGTGGCTGTGATCATCGCCGTGGTCGTGGTCGCAGGCGTGCCCGTCCTCCAGGTGCACATCGAATTTGCAGCCCTCAATGGAGTCCCTGCGTCCGCGGCCTGCGTGCAGGTGGTACCCTCCGAGCTTCAACTGCTTCAATTCGCGATCCAGCGCCCGGAAATCCACGCCAAGATCAAGCATCGCCCCTAGGAACATGTCGCCGCTGAGACCGCTGAACACATCGAGATAGAGGGTTTGCATGGGTCGGAAGGGGTTGGGCGACTACACGAGGCCGGCGGTTTCGGGGAACCCGAAGCGGAGGTTCATGCTTTGGACCGCCTGGCCACTGGCGCCCTTGATGATGTTGTCTTCGGCGCTGAGGACGAGGAGGCGTCCGGTGCGGGGATCCAGCCGCCAGGCGATTTCGAGTACGTTGGTGCCGGCCACGTTCTTGGTGTCCGGCAGGGCGCGCCCCTCGAGCAGTCGGACGAAGGGTTCCTGTCCGTACGCCGTCCGGTAGCAATCGCCGATTTCCTTACCCAGGGCCGCCGCCTCGTCAGCGCCGGTGAAATGGCGGGTGGGCGCCAGGTACAACGTCGTGAGAATGCCCCGATTCACGGGAATTAGGTGGGGTGTGAACTGGACGGTGACCGGCTCACCGGCGGCGAGGGTGAGTTCCTGTTCGATTTCGGAGAGGTGACGGTGCTTGGGGATCCCGTAGGGACGAACGCTCTCGTTGCACTCGCAGAAGAGATAGTCGGCATCCGCCTTGCGCCCCGCCCCGCTCACCCCGCTGAGGGAGTCGGCGATGATGCCCGCGGACCGGATCAGTCCGGCGCGCAACAGGGGCAGGATCGGCAGGAGGATGCTCGTGGGATAGCAGCCCGGGGATGCGATGAGAGAGGCGGTGCGAATGCGGTCGCGGTACACTTCGGGAAGGCCGTACACCGCCTCCTTGAGCAGGTCCGGCGCTGGGTGATCGTGCCCGTAAAATTCCCGGTACACCATGGCGTCCCTCAGACGGAAGTCGGCGCTGAGATCAATCACAATGACACCGGCAGCCCGCAGGGGGACGGCGAATTCGGCTGCCACTCCATGGGGCAGCGCCAGGAAGACCACGTCGGCCCGGGTGGCCAGCGCGTTGGCATCGGGCTCGTCAAAGGTGAGTGACCGCGCGTCCGGATTGCTGGCGAACCGCGGGAACACCTCGGCGACCGACTGTCCGGCGCTGGCCCGGGAGGTCACCGCCACCAGGTCCGCATGGGGATGGTTGAGCAGCAGCCGCACCAGTTCCTCGCCGGAGTAGCCGGAGGCACCGATGATCGCGGCCCGGATGGGAGCTGGGCATTCGTGCATGAACGTTTCGGAAGCGGGAGTGTCCCGCGGGCAGACGGGGTTTGCAAACCCCGCCGACGTACCGGGGGTGCCGTTCGCGAAAAAGCCCCGCGGGAGGGATCCCGGCGGGGCTGCTCGTCCGCAATGTGGCGGCTCAGCGTTTGCTGAACTGGAAGCGCTTGCGGGCGCCCGGCTGGCCGTACTTCTTGCGCTCGCGCATCCGGGGATCGCGGGTCAGCAGCTTCTCCGCCTTGAGCAGCGGCCGGAGGGCGGCGTCCACGGTGAGCAGCGCACGGGCGATGCCGTGCCGGCAGGCGACGGCCTGCCCGTTGGGTCCGCCCCCCTTGACCGAAATCACCACATCGAACTTGCCGGTGGTGGAGGTCACGGCGAACGGCTGGTTCACTGCGGTGCGGTGGGACTCCACCGGAAAATAAACCTCCAGAGGACGTTCGTTGACGACGATGGAGCCGGTGCCGGGAGCCAGGCGCACCCGGGCCACGGCGGTCTTGCGGCGTCCGGTGCCGAGGTGTTTGACGGGCGGGACGGTTTGGGACATGGGAATCGGTGCGTCGTTGTAAGTCAGCGGGTGTACGCCATGGGTTCCGGCTTCTGGGCTGCGTACTGGTGGGTGGGCCCGATGCACACCTTGAGCTTGGTGATCAGGCGGTCCCCGAGACGGTTCTTGGGGAGCATCCCGCGCACGGCGTGATGGACCAGCCGCTCGGGATGCTTCTCGCGGACCTGGGCGGCGGTGCGGTACTTTTCGCCGCCCTTCCAGCCGGAGTAGCTCATGTATTGCTTGGCGGTCTCCTTGTTGCCGGTCAGCACCACCTGCTCGGCATTGACCACCACCACAAAGTCACCCGCGTCGAGATGCGGCGTGAACGACGGTTTGTCCTTGCCGCGCAGGGCGTCCGCAACCTGGACCGCGAGACGGCCCAACACGGCGCCCTTGGCGTCAATCACGCGCCATCTGCGCCGCTGTACATCCACCTTGGGAAGAAAGGTCTTCATCGAATCCCCGGAAAGGGAACGGGATTCCTATCAAAGGACGGGACTGGGTCAACGGGTTTTTCGGGAAAGTTGGATGGCAGCGCAGCGGATCACGTGGTGCCGGTCCTCGTGGATCAGGGATTACGGGACGTCTGTTGCGGGCGGGCCGGGGTTGGGAAGCGCGTGGAGGGATGCTTCCGTGGATCGCAGGTTGACCGCCAGGAGCAATCCGACGACGGCGAGGGCGATGGCAACCAGCAGCGGGAACCGGTGGTGCAGCGGGGCATCCGGACCCAACCGGCGCAGGTCGCGAAGGTAGAGTTGATGCCGGACGGTCGCCGCGACCAGCACGCCCGTCCCCAGCAGGACCAGGACGATACCCGAAAGAGTGGACGCTCCCTGGGCCACCGGGGTCGCGATGCCCCGGACGGCAAGGATTTCATCAAGAAACAGCCTCAGTTTGGCCACCACCAGGCCGAATCCCATCAACCCCACCCCGGTGCGGATCCAGGCCAGGAGCGTCCGCTCGGCGGCAAGGGGAATCCGGGGATCCACCGGCGGCGGGAGGGAAGGCTGGTCGTTCACCGGGGCTGGGTCCTCAGAAAGCTGCGGACCGCAGCCGGGTCCTGGGTCGGTGGCTGGCAGGCGGTTCCGCTGCAGCAGTAGGCCACGGCCCTCCCCGCGACTGCGGGAAGGTTCCTCGCAAACGGGTCCACCGGCCCGGAGGTCCCAAGGATGACCCGGTGCGGCTGAAAAACGCTGTGGGCCGCCCTCAGGAGCGACCGGGTGTCGTCCGCGATGGGATCGCCGGCAATCACGATGCGCTGCGGTTCCTGGAGGGCGAAATCGAGCGCCATGAGGAGGTGGGGCACGGCTTGCGGTGACTGATGCAGCCGCTGGGCGAAGAGCCGGATGGTCCGTTCGGCCGCCTCCCGCCAGTCCTTCCGGTCGCAGATGGCCGCGAGGCGCAACAGGGCGAGCGTCGCCACACTGTTTCCTCCCGGTTCGGCTCCGTCATACTCCTCCTTGGTCCGCACCAGGACGTCCCCGGCTCCGGCGACCGTCTGCCAGAACCCGCCGGCCTCGGCATCGAAAAACCGTGCGATCATCGCCACCGCGAGATCCGCCGCGAACTGAAGCGTGTCGGGATCCAGCGTCGCCTCGTACAGGTCCACCACCCCGGCCAGGAGGTGGGCGTAGGGATCCAGCAGTTGCACCGTATCGCGATGCCCGTCTCGCCAGCGGCTGTGCAGGGTCCGGGAGGATGGATCCCACATCCGGGTCTTGAGGAATTCCAGGTTGCGCCGGGCGGTCCGACCGAAGGCCGCGTCGCCGAGCACCGCGTGAGCCCGCGCAAAGGCTCCGAGCATCATGCCGTTCCAGGAGGTGAGGATCTTGTCATCGCGGTGCGGGCGCACCCGCCGGGCGCGCGCCGCGAGGAGCCGGGTTCGTGCGGAGGCCGCCAGCGCCGCTTCGCTCTCGGTGAGCTTTGGATCCGCAATGCTGAGGACGTTCTGCCCGGGCAGGGGGTCCGGGTCGGAGTGGTCGAGGAAGTTGCCCTGGGCCGTCACGCCAAAATGGCGGGACGCCACCGCACATTCCTCCGGGGTGAGCAGTTGCTGGAATTCAGCGAGCGTCCAGCAGTAGAACCGTCCTTCGCGACCTTCACTGTCGGCGTCCTCCGCGGAATGGAATCCGCCGTCCGCATGGGTCATGTCCCGTTCCACATAGCCGAGCACGCCGCGTGCCACGTCGGCGGAGCCGGGGTCGTCGCCGGCGAGGTGGGACTCGAGGTGGAGCTGCACCAGCTGGGCCTGGTCGTAGAGCATCTTTTCGAAGTGCGGCACCAGCCACCGCTCATCCACCGAGTAACGGGCGTACCCTCCGCCAAGCTGGTCGTACAGGCCGCCCGCCGCCATGGCCCGGCAGGTGTGCCGGACCGCCTCGACGGCTTCGTTCGCGCCAAAACGGTGCGCGTAGCGCAGGAGGAACAGGGGTTGGCTGGGGCGGGGAAATTTTGGGGCGCCGCCGAAGCCGCCGTTCACGGCGTCGTATTCGGACAGGAAGGTCTGCCCGGCACCGTGCAGTTCCCGCTCACCCGCGGGATAGGCGTTGCCGGGGTCGTGCGCACCCATCCCCCGGAGCTGGGAGGTGTTGTCACGCGCGGACTCGACGAGTTCCGTGCGGCGCGTCGTCCACAGCGCGGCAATCCGTTCGAGCACCTGTCGGAATGAGGGCCGTCCGTGGCGCGGCTCCGGCGGAAAGTAGGTGCCGCCAAAAATCGGCTCCAGCGCCGGGGTCAGAAAAACATTCAGCGGCCAGCCCCCCGCGCCCGTGGTGGCCTGGACGAAGCTCATGTAAATCCGGTCAATGTCCGGTCGCTCCTCGCGGTCCAGCTTGATGGCGACGAAGTGTTCATTGAGCAGGCGCCCGATGGCCTCATCGGAAAACGACTCACGTTCCATCACATGGCACCAGTGACAGGTGGAATATCCGATGCTGAGGAAGATCGGACGATCCGCGGCCCGTGCCCGTGCGAAGGCCGCATCGCCCCAGGGATGCCAGTCCACCGGGTTGTGCGCGTGCTGAAGCAGGTACGGTGACTGCTCTGACGCCAGGTGATTGGTGTGCGCGGGAGGGGCGTCCGGCGCGGCGGCAATGCGGCTCACGATGCGCCCAGCATAACGGGGCTGCCGGAAAAGGCTAAGCACTACCGACCCGGCCTCCGGGCTTGGTCCTCCTCGTTGACGAACGTCCCGAGGACGTCACCGACTTCCAGCGCAGCGTCAAGGCCGGGGACGGCGCCTCCAGCAACGACATGGAACTCGAGACCCACGTCCGCCTCAGCCGCTTCATGATCGAACGCTGCCGCCGCATGGTCGAAGCCGGCAAGGGTGTCCTCGTCCTTCGCGACTCCCTTACCCGCGTCGCCCGCGCCTACAACTCCGTCCATGGCGGCTCCGGCCGCACCATGACCGGCGGTGTGGACGCCCGCGCCCTCAAAATCCCCCGCAAGAAGTTCAAAACCAACGACGAACTCCTCGCCAAGCTCGGCGGCACCTGAGCGACCGAAACGTCCTCCAGCGGAATCCCACTTTGCCCAGGGCGGCCACTCGGTCGCCCTGTTTTTTTGTGGTGCCGGCTGGTCCGGTGGGCTGGTGTTGCGGCCATACCGAGGACCGCTTACGCCCACAGCACCGAGCGATCGATTTCACGGTGGGCCGGCCGGTCCGAGCCGTCGCCATCCGCAGTTCGTCGCGGAGAATTGCAAGGCAGAACCCCACGCGTGATCTGGCTTCGGTGGACTGGCGGTCAAGGTGGAGCGCAGCGCAGCGAGCAGTACCTTGACGGCCAGGCCGCGGAAGCCCACCCGAAGGGTTCAAGCGGTGGGACAGCACGACGCCGCGCCGTGCGCCAGAAGTATCTGCTACCCGATAGCCTGATTCGTTGCGCCAAAGGGGTGTTACCGGGGCTTCCTTCCGTCCGGGTCGGTGGAGCGGAGCTTGGGAGGGCTGCGAAGCAGCCCTCCCAAGCGTAGCGGAACCGACCCGGACGGGCGCTGCCGCTCACACCTCCACCCGGCGCATCCGCTCGATCTCCTTCGGCCCGGCTTCGATCTCCCGCTTCAACGCAAACGGGTTCAGCCGTCTCTTCTCGGCATCCAGCCGCCGTTTCGTCTCCGGCGTCGCCTCTCCGCTTTCCAGCACCCGCGCCAGCGGGGTCCGATAAAGATGAAGTTAAAGTGACAGGTTCACGGACCGCCGCTGGTTGGTGTTGCTTCGGCAGCCCAAAGGAAGCCGACCAGTTCCCGGGCGACGGCGGTCAGCGCCACCACGGT